>JBBISE010000171.1:0-7283 GCA_037441445.1 Salinivirgaceae bacterium | reverse complement strand
ACTAATTAAACAACTGAATATCAATATTAACCGAAAATATAAACATATGAAAGAACGGTTATATTCAATACGCTAACAAATGGGCAACCCATTTTTTGGATGCTGACGGACAGCTACTAAATGGAACCCACATTGGTCGTTTTCTTGCCCAGACAAGTATTCCACAACGCGTTCTGAATGCTTTACGCAGCAGGAATAAAAGTGATTTTGTGGTCAATGTCATTACAAAATCCAATCGAACGAAGCAAGCTAGTGTCATATCGTTGATGATAGGAAAGGAGGAAGGTGCAATTCTTGTTGTGCAAGATGTGGAAGATAAATTGGAGTTGATGCGGCTATTGAAACAAAAAGAAAATGACCTTTTGCGACTTGTGAATAATAAAAGCCTGATTATTGTCCGCACCGATATGCAATCGCGAATTGTATTTGCCAACAAAACCTTCCTGATTCTGACTGGTTTCATGGAAGAAGGAGTATTGGGTAAATCGATTGAGTCGTTTTTGGGAAAAATCAGCAGTTATGAGTTCAAAGCGATTTGGGAAAAGATTATAAATCAAGACCTGACACAAGTCGAATTTTTAATAAAATCTAACGATAAAAGCCATGCCAGTTGGCTGGCATATATTCAGTTAACAGCCGATGAAGTGGTGCTTTCGGGCATTGATATTACAGAACTTCGGAAAACAAGGGCTATGCTCGAAGGACATCAGAAATTACTAAACGATGTTTTTGAAAACATGCCAGGGAAAGTTATGGTGATAAACCGCAATTTCGAAGTAGTTTTTACGAATTGTACGAACATTGTTGAGAAGTCTGACAAACTCCCTTCTTGTCATGAAACGAACATGCCAACCAAATCTTGACACACAAGTGCATGATTATTAAGCATGTGAGTTACATATGACCTTAAACCGAAAAATTTTAAACATATGAAATTTGTTTAGGTACACAGAAATTATGCGTTGATTGTCAATTGCATACTGTTTTTAATGGGAAAGCCCCAAAACAAATAGAAATTACGGACGAAAAGAATGATCGGTATTTTATGGTTAATACCATGCCATTACTAAACAGTGCTGGTCAGGTTATGTATGCCATTGAATTTTTCAATGATATTACAGCACAGAAGAAAATTCAGATTGCAATGCAGGAAGCGAGAAATGTTGCCGAAAAAGCAAGCAAATTAAAAAGTTCATTTTTAAGCAACATAAATCACGAGATAAGAACGCCGCTAAACGCAATTATGGGTTTTTCTAAACTTATGCTTTTAAAAGATTCGGGCAATGAAGCTCCGCAAGAATATCTGGAAGTTATCCATTCCAGCGGGCAACGTTTGTTAGATACAATTTCGGGCATAATAGAATTAAGTCGTTTGCAAAGTGGTGACTATGTGATTTTAAATGAGGTTTTTAATCTGAATAAATTGTTAGTTTCCATTGGTGATACTTTTAAAGAGCACCCAAATGTGCATTCCGGGAAAATACAGTTTACCATGTCGTTGCCCACCAACCAGTTGTGGATTAATACCGACAAATTTCGGATCACCCAGGTAATTAAGCATTTATTGGATAATGCCATAAAGTTTACAAATAAAGGGATGGTTTTTATCGGGCTTGAGATTCGACCAGGAAACATTGCTTTTGTTATTCAGGATTCTGGTCAAGGAATTAGCGCCGAGAACCCCGACGAGATATTTGAATATTTTGGGAAAGATCACTTAAAAACACATCCGCTGGAAGGATCAGGACTGGGATTGGCAATGGCTTTTCATAATGCTAAAGTTATTGGCGGGCAACTTGAGTTTATTAAAGGCGACGCTCCTGGAAGCCGTTTCGAATTGCTTCTTCCGCACGAGTTTACACAAACAGCCCCGAAGGAACCCATGCCTGAAACGGTTTGGAAAAAAACGAATATCCTGATTGCCGAGGACGATGAAACTAATTTCCTTTATCTTCAGGAGCTATTATGCAATACTGGGTTGAAGTTGATTCATGCAGCAAATGGAAAGGAGGCATTAGAACTGTTGAATGAAGCAGTGGATTTGGTTTTGCTGGACATACAAATGCCCATTGTTGATGGAATCAGGATTGCCAGAACCATAAGAGAATCAGGGAGTAAAGTACCCATAATTGCGTTAACCGCTCACAATTATCGGGAAAAGAAATGTCTCGAGGCAGGCTGTAATCAATTCATAACAAAGCCAATAAACTCATCGTTGCTGTTTTCAGTATTACGACAATTCCTGACATAGATCCATCTTGAAAAATTGAGTACATTTGTAAGCCGTAAACCATTTTGTCTAACATAGTTAAGTTTTAATAATCAATGCAAAAGCAATTAATTAACCCATACGAAAATGAGCCGGGCTTTCATTGTTTCGGTTGTTCGGAACATAATCTTCATGGTTTGAAAATGAAGTTTTTTGAAACGGAAACCGGAGTCGAATCGTATTGGAAAACCGATAGTAAGTTTGAAGGGTATTTTAATGTCTTACACGGCGGTATTCAGGCAACAATGTTGGACGAAATTGCCAGCTGGGTTATAAATATGAAACTTGACACCGCGGGAGTTACTGCAAAAATGGAGGTTGAGTTCCTTAAACCCGTTTCAATCCCCGACAACAATGTTATTACTCTTAGGGCTTCTGTCGAAACACTTTCAGGCAATAATGCAATAATCGAGGCTGTTTTAATGAATTCAGAAATGGTAGTTTGCACAAAAGCCCGGCTACATTACTTTACCTATCCGAAAGAAATTGCCCGGCGCCGACTTAAATATCCAGGCAAAGAGGCTTTTCTACCCCAGGATTATTAAAAAGAAAAACCAGTAAAAACAATTTCAATTTTCGAGGGTTCATTATTCACACTTATTTCATTTGCTTTTTTCGGAAAATGGACGAACTTTGCACGAAAATCAGATTATAGTTTTGGTTTTTGTTAAAATGCTATTAATCAATGTATAAATATAAAACATGGAACCTGTAAAAATCAACGAAGACGTATTTTTGCTTAGCGTTAATGATCGCCGCACCCACTTGTTTGAAAATTATTGGCCACTTCCAAACGGTGTTGCCTACAACTCGTACTTAATTCTGGATGAAAAAACCGCGCTTGTCGATACCGTTGAGTACGGCCATTCTGGACAATATATCGAGCATATATCCGGGTTGTTGGCTGGAAGGAAACTCGATTATTTGATTGTTAATCACATGGAGCCGGATCATAGCGGCGCAATTCAGCAAATCATCCAACGTTACCCAGAATGTACTTTGGTTGGAAACAAAAAAACATTTCCTTTGTTAGATGGTTTTTTTGGTGTAAAAACCAATCAATTGGTTGTCGATGAAAATGATAGTCTTGATTTGGGAAAACACAAACTAACCTTTTACATGATTCCCATGGTACATTGGCCCGAGACGATGGTTACCTACGATTCAACCACCCAGATTTTATTTTCAGCCGATGCTTTTGGAAGCTTTGGAACCCTTGATGGTGGCGTGTTTGATGATGAGATAAATCTTCTGTTCTATGAAGATGAGCTTCGCCGTTACTACAGCAATATTGTGGGAAAATACGGTCAACAGGTGCAAAAAGCCCTTTCGAAACTGGGCGGCTTAAAAATATCAATGCTTGCTGCCACCCATGGACCAATATGGAGAAAAGATATGGGATACATCATTGGAAAATATGATTTATGGTCGAAATATCAGGCCGAAGAGCCAGGTGTTGTGCTTGTTTATGGTTCCATGTATGGAAACACCGAGCGAATGGCAGATGTAATTGCCCGTGAGCTATCAGTCCAGGGAGTTAAGAACATCCGGTTCTATGATTCAAGCAAGACACACTCTTCCTACATTATAAGCGATATATGGAAATATAATGGCCTTGTCTTGGGAAGTTGTGCTTACAACGGTAGTATTTTTACTCCCATGGGCGACCTTATTAACAAACTCGAATCACTGAGCATAAAAAACCGCCATGTTGCTCTATTTGGTTCGTCGAGTTGGGGCGGTGGAGGGCTGCGCATTCTTGAAAAATGGGCAGAAAGCATGAAATTTGAAACCATAGGGCCAAAACCTGAAGCCAGATGTGCCCCAAAGAGTTATGACTTTGACGAATGTAGGGAAATTGCGAGGACAATGGCAAAAGAAGTCATGTCGTTTTAATACACGGGACTAACCTTGTCGGTAGTGCTTCTTCATTACCGACAGGGCATATGCCATAAGAACAGAACAAAATGAACAATTACATCAGTGAAATGACCCATACCTCTCCCGAAATATTTCTGGACGCGCAAAATGGCACCATCGAAATTTCGGGCAGATCGATACCCGAGAATGCCATGAAAATCTATCGGCCTGTAATGGAATGGGTTGACCAATATTTAGTGAGGCCCAAAGAAAAAACGGTTATTACGTTGAAGCTTAGCTTTTTCAATACCAGTACATCGAAATATTTAATGGAATTATTAAAGCGCTTCGAGGAAGTCCATCAACAAGGTTTTTTAGTCGAAGTGAATTGGTATTACAACGACGAAGATATTTTAGACATAGTCCAGGATTATCAGGCGCTTGTTAACGTCCCAATGAACCTGATTGAAATTCAAAACACAGTAGGAGAATAAAACAATAGCTTAGGGAGCAAGCCTTCGGATTTTCCAGTGGCCATCTTCAATAAAATACTCCAATCGATCATTTAAACGGTGTTTTCTCCCTTGCCAAAATTCGAAAAGGTGGGGTATTATAACGTATCCACCCCAGTCTTTGGGCCGGGAAACGGGTTCGTTCTTGTACATCATTTCTTTGAAACGTTGTACAAGAATGTGTCTCGACTCAATTTCAGTGCTCTGCGGACTTACAATGGAGGCTATCTGGCTTCCATAGTCACGGGACCTGAAATAATTGTCGTTGTCAGTATCGTTGAGTTTTTCAGCCCTGCCTTGAATTCTAACCTGTTTTTCCAGTTCTGCCCAATAAAATGTAACGGCCACCTGGCTGTTTTTTTCTATTTCTTTCGCTTTCTTCGAATTGTAGTTTGTAAAAAAAACAATCCCCAAATCATTGACTTCCTTAAGTAAAACCACCCTGGAGCTGATATCTTCATTACAGACAGTAGTGGACAGCACCATGGCATTTGAATCCTTAATGTTTCCCTTGGCTGCTTTTCTGAGCCACTTTTTGAATTCTATTAACGGATTTGCGTCAAGTTGATCTTTGTGAAGTTTGTCAACCGAATATTCCCTTCTTTTAAAAATATGCATAAACGACATGACTTCGTTATTTTTTGTTAGACAATCAAAAAGTGTGGTATAAACAGGCAACATCCAAAGTTAGGAATTTGTTTCGATGTTAAAACACTTTTCGAGTAAAAAAAATAGCAACAACAGCCGTTAAATTTATTGCTAATAACGAAAGAGTGTTGTTGTAAAGTATTGATTAGCAATAAGAAAAGAGCTATTCTTTCGGTTACAAAAACGTATTTTTCTATACAGGGAAAATAAGTACGGGAACATCGGCCTCTGCCAACATTTTGCGCGTTAGCGAAGGATTGAAAATCCGTGCCCAGATGCTTCGTTTTCGCATCGTAAGGGCAAACAGATCGATATTTTGCTCCACAAAGTATTTTCTAAATGTTTTTGCAGCATCATTGGAGTGCAAAAGTTCATATTCAATAGGGGCATGCTTTACAACCTTGCCTAAGTATTCCCTAAGCTGGTTCATGTTGGCTTTAACAACTGCGTTGTCGGGGTCGTCGCAGGCATAAATACATTTTATAGTCACATTGAAACCGCTGACAAGGGCTAGCAATTTTCGGACAGCAAAGGCATCTTTACCATCTAAATGTGCCGCGTATATTATTTGATTCAGGTTTGTAGGTTCAGTTAAATCGGCTTTTTCGGGAATAACTAAAATTGGAACTTTAGTGTCCTCGGCTACCTGAGCGGCAACATCACCAACAAGCTCAATGCTTTCAAAGCCTGCGCTCCGTGTACCCATAACAATCAGTGATGGACTGTAACGTTTGACCATGTCCACAATGCCATAACCGGTAAAACCTTCACGAAGGGAGTATCCAATTTGTACCTTATCTAAATTTTGTTCTATGGCAAAGTTTTTTACTTCCTGAAAAAAGTGAAGTAGTTTTGATTTAGCTTCTTTTTGCAAGAGTTGACCACTATAGTCGAAATCGACCTGTATGCTGCCAACATCTGAGAATGGAATCATATCAATGGTTGGGGAGTGGTACACGTGCAAAATCTTGACCTCGGAATTAAACCTATTTGCCAATTTCAAAGCAAATTTGGTGGCATTAGCCGAAATGGCTGAAAAATCAACCGGAACCAATATTTTTCCGGGAGCAAGCTCGCCTTTTTGCAACGGGCGATGTTCGGTCAGTAAACGCACAGCTTTCTCAACATCCGACTCTTTGATCATTAATTTAACACCATCGGCAATGTTTGGCTGAATTAAGTTTACGTTTTGCATAGAGCATTCAATGCCCTTTGATTCCAAGAATCCCTTCAGGATAACAGCCCTGGAATATATCTCAGAGGCTATTGTAATTAATTTTTGTTCCATGGCTCATTTATTTTGGTTAGTATTATTTTAGTAAACACTGCTGAGTAAATTATTGTTCATATAAGTTTACGGTCTGGAATTAAAAAGTTTGTTTAAAACCGAAGAAAAAGTACATTAAAATTGTTGTCTTGTTTACTTAAATTTCAGGTTAAAGAAAACATTTCAACCACCATAGCTGTTAATGGAATAAATACCGACCTTTTTATGATAACCCCAAATAAACCGGATATTCAGGAATTCTCGTTGGTCAATAACGAGAGTTTCTTTAAAGCCGTAATCGATCAGAGTGCTAACTCAATTTTGGTTACTGACACCAAAGGTTATATTCTTTATGCCAATGACAGGTTTCTCAAGCTTTCGAAATATTCTGAAAAAGAATTATTGGGAAGCCACACCAGAATTAATAAGAGTGGCGAACAACCCCCCGATTTTTATAAAAATATGTGGTCGCAAATCCTTGAAGGCAAAGTGTTCCGGGGGCAATTTAAAAACAGGGCGAAAGATGGAAGTTTTTACTGGGTTAATACAACCATAACACCACTGAAGGATTCCATGGGAATTATAAAATATTTTCTGTCCGTTAGTGAGAATATTACCTATCAGAAAATCCTTGATGAGCGCTTTGCTTCTTCAATAGAATTTTACAAATTGTTGTTAAACCCAGATTACGCATTAGCGATTAGAGGAATTTTGAGAGGGTAGTCCC
>JBBISE010000170.1:0-7396 GCA_037441445.1 Salinivirgaceae bacterium | reverse complement strand
TCTCTCTCAAAGCGGGTGCAAAAGTAGAACCTTTTTTTTATTTGTCCAAATATTTAAAGAAGTTTTTTTGATGATTTTTTCACTTCTTGTATCTATCCTTTGGTTATCAAAAGAATAGAAAAATAGCTTTCCTTAATATTTAAACCATATCAATGCATTCGTTTATGCAATTCCCGATAAATATCGTTCCAATTGATGTTCATTTTAAAGAGTAAAACTGTTAAATGGTAAAACAAATCGGCTGTTTCGAATATTACTTCATCCCTATTGTTTTTAACAGCTGCGATTGCTGTTTCAACAGCCTCTTCTCCAACCTTCTGGGCAACTTTCTCTATCTTATTGTTTAGCAATTTCACTGTATAGGACTTTTCGGACTGCTCATTAAAACGACTCTCGATAATTTTCTCCAAAAGCATTGGCGTTTGATAATCAGACGAATCATCCTCTGTGTTAAAACAGGAAAGAGTTCCTAAATGACAAGTTGGTCCGACCGGCTCTGCCTTAATGAGCAATGTGTCGTTATCACAATCGGGAATAATCGATTTTACCTTTAAAATATTGCCAGAACTCTCGCCCTTTTTCCATAGGCATTGTCGGGTTCGGCTGTAAAACCAGACTTCGTTATCGGGAATTGTGTTGGCTAAAGCTTCCCGATTCATGTAGCCAAGCATCAGTACCATACCATTTGTGGTGTCTTGAATAATTGCAGGCATGGGCCCATCAACTTTTTCAAAATCAAGTTTTTTCGTATCAATCATACTAGTGTTCATAGCTAAAGGTTCTAACATTAATATTGTTCTGAAGCAAAGTATTTTTCAAATCACAAATACGGGTTTCATTTCTATGAAACACCCCGGCCGCCAAAGCGCCCGAAACATTTGCTGTTTGGAATAATTCAACAAAGTGATGCACATTGCCAGCGCCACCACTCGCAATCAATGGAATAGATAGCTTTGCTATCAGTTTCGATAAAGGTTCTAAGGCAAATCCGTTATTCGAACCATCGTGATTGATGGAAGTAAAGAGGAGCTCTCCCGCCCCCCGTTGTTGTACCTCAATAGCCCACTCGTACAGTTTTTTGCTTGTACCCTGAGTGGCGCTTTTACTATATACAAGCCACGCACTATTTTGCAGTTTGGCATCGATAGCAACAACAACACACTGATTTCCAAACTCATTGGAGAGTTGATTAATTAAAGATGGATTCTGAACTGCTGCCGAATTGATAACAATTTTATCGGCACCGCTCCTCAAAATTCGCCTGGCTTGCTCCACTGTTGCTATTCCTCCTCCTACAGAAAGCGGTATATTGATGTTTGCCGCAATTTTTTCGACCAAGAGATAAAAATTCTCGCGTTTTTCGAGTGTGGCGGTTATATCTAAAATTGCAAGTTCGTCTGCACCTTCTAAAGAATATCGTGTAGCCATCTCTATGGGATCCCCCAAATCAATAAGATTTTTAAAACCAACCCCTTTTACGGTCTTATCGTCCTTTATATCAAGACAGGGTATTATTCTTTTGCAAAGCATATTGCATTTCTTTTAACTGATTGATTGAAATACTATTCTCGTAAAGGGCTTTGCCCACTACCACGCCAAAAAGGTTTAGCCCAGCCACATTTATAATATCAGCAAGCGATGAAACTCCTCCGCCTGCAATAATTTGAAGACCAGGAAACCGATTTATTAAATTCCCGAAAAAATTAAGATTTATTCCGGATTGGGTTCCATCGCGATTCACGTCAGTGACCGAGAAACGCCGAAATCCCATCTTAAAGTAGATTCGAAGTAAATCATTGACAGAAATGGCCGTCTTTTGCTCCCAGCCATGAATACAAAGCTGACTGTGAGAGCAATCGAAAGAGGGGACAATCTTCTCATGTCCAAATTCGGAAGCCCATTCAAATAAGGTTGTTGGTTCTGTTACGGACATGGTTCCAATGTTAAGATATTCAACACCGGTTTCGACCAGCTTTTTAATTGTAGCTAAGGATCGAATTCCTCCGCCAACATCAACCTTTAGTTCCGTTTTTTGAATTATTTGTGCAACGACATCGAATTGAGTAAAAACCCCCTTCCTGGAACCTTCTAGATCAACTATATGTAAATATTCTATTCCGTTATCATTAAAAATCATAGCCTGTTCGACCGGATTCGTAGTGTTTTCCTTCACTTTTGCGAAGTCTCCGGCAGTTAGTCGAACCACCTTACCTCTGTTAATATCTATACATGTTATTATTCTCATTGTCATTATCGTTATTAATTATAAGTAAAACTGTTCATTTACAAACCATTGCAGAAAATTTTGACCTTCAGTTCCGCTTTTTTCAGGGTGAAATTGCACTCCAATAAAATTATCCTTTTTAATTGCAGACGAAAATGGGAAGCCATAGAGAGTCCTTCCAATGGTAAATTGACATTCTGGCACATAGTAACTGTGGACAAAATAGGCATAATTGACTCGTGGAAATTTTCCACGGAGCGCTTCAACTTTATTCCAACCCATGTGCGGGACCACCTGCTGGGAGTTGTCGAAGGGCAGTACCTCAATGGGAAATATTGATAATCCCCTGACATCTCCTTCATGCAGGTAATCGCACATCAACTGCATACCCAAACAAATTCCCAATACAGGTTGGGTAAGATCTTGCAAAAAACAAAACAAATCACTGTCATTTAATGCCTTAACTGCTGTGCTAGCGTGTCCCACCCCGGGAATAATGACCCGTTTTGCTTTCTTGATTGTAGATTTATCGCTGGTCAGAATCGGATTCACACCAATTCGCAATAAAGTATTACAAACAGACCGAATATTTCCGGCTCCATAATCCACAATTACTGTATCGTTCTTTATCATATTCATACAAAATAGTATTATTCATTATCTGAAAAATTCCTTACAATTCCACAAAACCTTTTGTTGATGGAGCACCAACGGTTAGAAAGTCCACCTCGATTGCCTGTCTGACTGCACGGCCAAAAGCTTTGAAAACGGCCTCAATCTTGTGATGATCGTTTTCTCCCTCGGCAGAAATGTGAATTGTGAACCTCCCTGCCATGGCCAATGAATAAAAAAAGTGCTTGAACATTTGGGTTGGAAAATCCCCGAGCATGGCCATTTGAAAATCTACGTTCCAATTCAACCAGGGCCTTCCGGAAAGGTCTATTGCAGTTGAAGCCAACGACTCATCCATGGGTAGTGTAAAGCCATAACGCCTCAAAGGTTGCCCGTTGCTCCACAAATCATAAAGCGCTTGTCCCAAAACGATGGCAACATCTTCGATGGTATGATGCTGATCAACACGCAAATCGCCCTCGCAAAAGAGTTGAAGCCCAATTGCACTGTGAAAAGAGAATTGTTCAAGCATGTGATCGAGGAAGCCGACCCCCGTACTGATTTTACGAATGTCGGATATTCCGGGGTAGAGTTTGACCTTGACAGATGTTTCCTGCGATTTCCGTTGAACGGCAATTATGCTTCTTGATTTTATCGTCGTGGCAATGGAAATCCAATCTTTGGACTTGATTTTCAAGGTACCACATTCGACATAAGCCTGCTCCTCGGAAGTCAACCTTCCATCGGCAAATAGCACGGCTGATGATTGCAATCGTTTAGCCAACTCGATATCCGTTATTCGATCTCCAATAACCCGGCATTGCAGAAGGTCAACGTCTCCTTCAAAGTACTTTGTTAGCATACCTGTTCCGGGCTTACGATTTGGGTTGCTTTCTGACTCGTAACTATTGTCGATAAGAACAGCAGAAAACTTAACTCCTTGTGATTCGATTATTTGCATTAACATATTGTGGGGTTTCCAAAAATTATCGGACGGAAACGCATCGGTACCCATTCCATCTTGGTTGGTGACCATAACAAGTTCATATCCGGCTGTCAGCAATTCGCGCAAGGCAAGGATAACATGGGGTTTGAGCGAAAGCTTTTCGTAGCAATCCACCTGAAAATTGTCCTTTGGTTCGTCAATCAACGTGCCATCACGATCAATAAATAGTATCCTTCTCATAATTTATCCTTGATTTTCAAACATTTGAAAGCATTTTATCAATCGCTCGTTTTCATTGGGGCTACCGATAGAAATTCTTATACCCTGGGGAATATCAGGACGTAGCCTAACAAGTATATCATTATTATACAAATAGTTATGTAACCTAGCCGCGTCATTTACCTGTATGAGCAAGAAATTGGTTTCCGAAGCAAAAACTTTTTGCACAAAAGTCCGTCCGCGTATTGAACCCGAGATTTCCGAAACCCACTGACGAACATACTGAACCCTGCTCTTAATCATTTCAGGATTTTGCACAATCCTCTTTACTTCTTGAAAGGCTCCATGGTTCACATTATAGGGCAGTTTCACAGCCAACAACCACTTGATCAAATCCTCCTGTGCCACCACAGCTCCAATTCGCAATCCTGCTAAGCCGTACGCTTTACTTAGTGTTCGAAGATAAACAACTCTGTCATGTAGCCCAAAGCGAACGAGCAATGAACCAGCAAGGGAAAATTTACTATAGGCCTCGTCAATGATAACAATTCCAGGAAAGGCAGCAAGTATTTCCGATAATTGCTGAGCGGAAAACAAATGGGATGTTGGGTTATTGGGTGTGCAAATTACAAGAATTTTCACCTCCGGCGTAATGGATTCCAAAATGGCATTTACGCTATACCCATCTTCTAAATCAACGGTGTATTCAATTAAAGCAATACCGTTAAAATCGGCAATAGTTTTGTACATAGCGTAGGAAGGAACGGGGATGGCTACTTTTTCAGTGCCAGATTTGCAAAATGGGCGAAGAAGCAAATCTATGGCTTCATCGCTACCATTGGTTGCCATTATTTATCGATAATCGACACGGTACAACTCTGACAGAACTTTTCGTAGCTTATTCTGATCCGGATCCGGATAACGGTTCCATTCCCCTTCGAACCATTCATTGGAATCGAGGCAAATTTTACCTTTACGCTCCACATTACTAAGGCTTGTCCCTGTGTAGGAAATGAATGAACGGAGATCATTCCTGACAAATGCATCTATATAACTCATATTCAAAGTTTTTAAGAATTAACAACCATTCTTACATCAACGGCTAAGCGGTGCGCATCCAATCCCTCTGCATCTGCAAGAGACGTTACTGTGGAAGCAATATTTTGCAATCCTTCGTACGACAGGGTTTGTATGAGGGTTCTTTTCATAAAATCTGTCACACCTATAGCGCCGAATGCGCGGGCAGCTCCACCAGTGGGTAGGGTGTGATTGGTACCGGAAGCGTAGTCGCCTACACTTTCAGAGGCAAATTCTCCTACAAAAATACTTCCGGCGTTGGTCACTTGTTCCGCCAGCTTGGATGCGTCATGACAATTCAAAATCAAGTGTTCAGGTGCATATTTGTTGATATATTCAATGCAATCATCAATTGTATTCAGTACAACAAAAAACATATTTTCCATTGCCTTATCGACAATCTGTTTCCTCTTCAGAATTTCTGCCAATGAAAGCACTTCTTCTCTCACCTTCCTGGCAATAACAACAGAGTCTGTCAATAATATAGTATGAGCATCTGCAGAGTGCTCTGCCTGACTGAGCAAATCGGCGGCAACGTACCGGATGTTAGCTGATTCGTCAGCCACAACAGCAACCTCCGAAGGCCCTGCTGGCATATCTATGGCAACTCCGCGTACTGCAGCCCATTGTTTGGCCATGGTTACATAAGTATTTCCAGGTCCAAATATTTTATCGACTTTTCGTATTGACTGGGTTCCCTGGCTCATTGCGCCTATGTCCTGTATTCCACCAATGCTATACATTTCGGTCACTCCACATAGTTTTGCAGCGTACAATATCAATGGATTGATGGTTCCCTGATTTGATGGCGGAGTAAACAGAACTATTTCAAGGCATCCTGCAATTAAGGCCGGAATGGTTAACATTAAAACCGTTGAAACCAAGGGGGCTGTTCCGCCCGGAACATAAATTCCAACCCGCTCGATAGGAACAAAACGCTCCTTGCAAAAGACACCCGTTGTAGTTTCTACTTCAAAACCGGAAGGAAGCTATTTAGTGTGAAATGTCCGGATATTTTCCATGGCTGTTTGAATGGATATTCGCATTTGTTCGGAAATATCGGTTCCATCAACGGTTGTAGTACAAACATCAACAACAAAAGGGCCGCTAAAACCGTCAAACAACTTACTATAGTGGGTAATGACCACATCTCCTCGACGGGAAATGTCCTCCATAATATTCGAGACTAAGTTATATAATCCGGTATCGAACAAAGTATTTGTTTTTCTGGTAACTTCGAGAAAAAACTCTTTGGTGGGATTAACTAAAGTTTGCATGTTTTTAATTATTAGAGTGTTAAAATTTTCGTTTTCTTGAACCAAATAGGAATTCATACTATCTTGCTTCACCCAGATTAGAGGATCATCTTATCAACCGGAATGACCAAAATACCTTGAGCTCCAGTATTTTTTTAGGCTTTGAACAACGTTACAGAAGTCATCCTCAGCAATAACTGAGTGAATGGCACTCCATGAAGGATCAGAAAGGGAGACGATAGTCGGACTTTTAATGCTCGGAATTAATTCTATTATTGTCTCCAGTTTTTCATTGGGAGCATTCAAGACTACATACTTAGAGGTTTGAGCCTTTAATATGGATCTGATTCTAAAACTCAAATCGTTTAGAATATTTTCCTTCTGCCTGCTTAGATTATTACCTTTGATAATAACAGCCTCTGAATAACATACGGTTTCAACTTCCCTCAAACCATTACTAATCAAAGTACTACCGCTGCTTACGATATCAAAAACGGCATCGGCCAACCCAATTGAGGGAGCAATCTCAACAGAACCGTTTATTGGCGTTATCGTGGCTTGAATATTATTATCATCGAGCCATTTTTGCAGAATATTGGGAAAGCTTGTTGCTATTCGTCGCCCGCTAAAAAATTCGACACCCTTGTAGGGCATACTTTTCGGTATTGCCAAAGAAAGCCGGCATTTGGCAAACCCCAATTTCAACTCAGTATCGACAGGAAGCATTTGCTCCATGAGAACATCCTCGCCAATAACCCCACAATCGACTATACCATTTGCAATGCATTGGGGAATATCGTCATCGCGTAAATAAATAATCTCAATAGGGAAGTTTGAAGAAAGGGCGACAAGTTTTCTGTTCCCATTCGTTAACCTTACGCCCGCCCTGTCAAGCAAACCGAGTGATTTCTCGGACAATCGTCCCGATTTTTGAACTGCCATTTTTAGTGTTTCCATTAATTTTAAAATTAAAAAAGCCGGCTTTATGTGGCCGGCTTATGGTTAATAATTAATTGTAAAGTTTCACCACGTTGTTGGGTGTAAAGTTTAAGATTTCCCGAC
>JBBISE010000169.1:0-7507 GCA_037441445.1 Salinivirgaceae bacterium | reverse complement strand
AAAGTCGGGAAATCTTAAACTTTACACCCAACAACGTGGTGAAACTTTACACCTATCCAAATAGTTCCGGAATTGTCTTTAATTCTATAGTTCGTTAAACTTTTTTAACTATCTGATAATCAATACATGCTTCGACTACGCGCAGCATGACGCAAGTGATTGATATTGAGACACTTGTCATTTTGAGCGGAGTCGAAAAATAAAAGTTTAACGAACTATTATAATTACAAAACGCAATAAATTATCACTAATACTGAAGGGATCAGTTGGGTTATGACTAAAGGTGGTAAATTGTTTCTTCTCGGGATTATAGATTTGTAAACCGTTATATGTAGCAAGCCAGACGGTTGTGTCATTTTCTATTAAAATGTCCATTACAATATTGCTGGCCAAGGAGTTGTTCTGGTTGCTAACTGGTAAAATCCATTCCGTTCGCGAGAAGTCGGAGTTTACTATGGCCAAGCCATTGTTTTCAATGGTAAACCACATGTTTCCTTTACTGTCGGATACAATTTTCCTGACAGCGAAAAAAGGGAGTTGGTCTTTTAGTTTATCCATGTTGTTTAAACAACAAAATGTACCTGTGCTTCTTTCAAATATGCAGACTCCCAGGTCCGTACCAATGTAAATATTTCCATTGGGCGCCTGATGTATTGCACGTATTAAGTTGCCCGGAATTGAAGCTGGATTTTGCGGATTATGTCTATACCTCCGGAATTTTTTTGTTTTTTTATCCAGAACGCTTATTCCTCCTTCCGAACCACCAATCCAAATATGTCCTTCAGAATCTTCGGCTATTGCCATTACGCGGTTGTCCCCAATTGATGTACTATCGTCGGGGTTGTTTTTATAAACGGAAAAACGGTTTGTTTCCCGGTCATAAAGGTTCAATCCTCCTCCTACAGTTCCAATCCACAAATTGTGCTCGCTGTCCTCAAACAGCGCCATTATTCTGTTATAAGATATTGAAGTTGAATCTTGGGGATTGTGAATAAAAACGGTGAACTGATGTCCGTCGAAACGGTTCAACCCATCGCTGGTGCCAAACCACAAATATCCCTGAAAATCCTGTACGGCGCAATATACAGTGCTTTGAGACAGTCCATTATCAATAGAGAAGCGTTCAAATTCGTGAAAAATTGATTGCGAACTCGAAACGGTGGTTATTAAAAGGAGCCAAAGTGCTGTACCAATGTTTTTTAACATCTTGTCTTCTTCTCTTAGGTTAATCTTAAGCAATGTATGAATTAATGGTGCCTGACTGTCATGATTTTGCTTTTCCAACAGGTTGTCTGATAGGTAAAGTTACAATAAATTCTGTTCCTTCTCCAACTTTGCTGATGAATTCTATTGTGCCCTTGTGTTCGTGAACAATGCCAAAGGAAATGGAGAGCCCAAGCCCGGTTCCTTTTCCAACTTCTTTTGTGGTATAAAACGGATCGAAAATCTTTGGTTTTACATTGTCGGGGATTCCAAGGCCCGTGTCTTTAATGGATAATGATACATTGTTTCCAACTTTGAACGTTGTAATGTAAATAGTGCCCTTGTTGGGAATGGCATCTATGGCATTTGATAATAGGTTCATTATTACCTGGTTAAATTTACCTCCCAGGGATTGTATTTCGGGAACGGACGTGTCAAAATCCTTAATGATGTCTATACGGTTCTTGTACTTGGTTTTTAACAAAATAAGTACACCTTCAATGGCCTTGTGTATATCGTATTGTGTCCAGATGGTGGATTCACCACGGGAAAAGCTCCGTAATCCTTCAACAATTTCGGTGGCTCTTACTGCTCCCAGGATTATGTCTTTAATTGTTTGTTCTACGCCCGTAACAGCTTCGGCATAATCGCACTCTTCCATTGACTTTCTTATCCGGTTGATTTTTTCTTCGGCTGAAATGTTTTGGGAATCAATGATTTTTATGCTATCCACTATGTGTTTTATATCCTGAAAATCACGGGCCAGACAGTTTGAACCCGCAAAAACAAAATTTATTGGGTTGTTTATTTCATGGGCTATGCCTGCTGTCAAAACACCCAGGGATGCCATTTTTTCCGATTGGATGAGTTTCATTTGCGCCTGTTCTATTTCCCGATTCTTGGCTACTAAACTTTTATTCAGTTTTGTAAGGTTGTCGCGCTGACTTTTGATTTTTTCCTTTGCCGTCTTTTCAATTTTTCTTGCTTTTATCAGGCTTTGTTGCATTTCAATTAATGATTTCCCAAGTTCGTCCGAATCTGAAAGCAGCTCGAGATGGGCATTGTAATCACCTTTGCCAATTGTTTTTGCGAAGTCCGATTTGGTTTCAATTCCCTTAATGGACTGGTTTAATGCGTTAACCATTTCAGCTATTTCGTCTTCGGTGTTAACTTTGACAATTAAGTTGCGGTTGATTTCGCCCCGCCCCATGATTTTTAGTGAGTGGGTTATTTCACGGATAGGTTTAGTTAATGTATTGGAAATAAGTATAATAAGAAAGACAAGAATGGAGAGTCCCAATACCCCGGCTATAAGTAAAAACAGAAAGGTTTTATCCACTTCTTCGGTAATAAGTTTCATTGGGAAGGAATAGGCTAATGACCATACTGAGTACGATTCGCTTACCTTCACCGGGACGTAAATGGTAAGGTGTTGGTTGCCTTTCAAGTCCTTTTTAACGTAAGAATATGCGGTTCCGCTTTTAATTATTTCCAAAAGATTGTGATCGACTACTTCTAAAGGATAGACCTCTTTCAAATGTTTGTTTATCAATGCTGTATCAGGATGTGCCGCAATAATTCCTTCCATTGATACCAAAAAGGCAAAGCTTCCCTCGGCTGGTTTAATTTTCTCCACTTGTCGTTGTAGGTTGGCCAAGGTAACGTCGGCACCCACAATCCCTAAAAATTTACCATCAATCTGAACCGGAACAGCAACGGTTGTCATTACGTGGAGTTCATTTTTTTCCACTTGATCCAAATATGGTTCCCAAATTCCTGCGCGGTTTCTTTTCTTAAACGGGCCATATCGGTTTGGATCTCCGGTTACGCTTCTGCGGTCGAATTGCGTAATTGTTTTTCCCTGTTCCCGGTAAACTGAAATGCAGAATCGTCCATAATCATTTTTATATCCAGGAACATATCCGTAATATTCCCAGCTGTCCCACAACGTGTTGATATGGGGGTTTGCTTCTATCACTGGCTTGTACATTTTTGCAAATAAGGGCTGCCATAGGGTTGAGTCCAAATCGCGGTAAACTGTTAGGCTCTGCGCCAACGTGCGGGTAAGGGTCATGTCGCGTTCAAAAAAGAGTTGCATTTTCTGCGCCGAATTTTCTGCAACAAGGCGCGCGTTTTGAATAGCATTCTTCAACATTTGTTTTCTCGACTGTTGTATGACGTATCCCATAGAGAAAAGGTACAAAATAGTCGAGACCGACAGCACCCAAAAAAGCATCCTTTGGCGGATATTCATTTTAACTCTCATGGTTGCATGTGAATGAGAATTACGAATCTGTTTAGGAATCCTGTTTGTACTAGTGTAGGATTCTGAACCTGAAAGTTATAACTTTTATTTAAGACCGATGCAGTTTTTTTTGATTTTTTTTGTGGTTTCTGTTAACCAATCTCCTTTTGCCGTATAGGAACCGTAATTATGAACTCAGACCCTTTGCCTGGAACGCTGTTGACATCAATAGTCCCGCAATGTTCGTTAATAATACCATACGAAATGGATAAACCAAGGCCAGTCCCTTTACCAACCTCTTTGGTTGTGAAAAATGGATCAAAAATTCTTGATCTAATGGCTTCAGGTATTCCTTTCCCGTTATCACGAATTGACAGATAGCATTGATTCCCCTTAGCCCGCGTGGTGATTACTATTTTTCCTTCGTTCTCAATGGCATCAATCGCATTTGTTAACAAGTTCATGATTACCTGGTTGAATTTTCCGCCCCGGCTTTCAATAAATGTTAAGTCCGGATCAAACGATTTTTCAATTTCAACACGATTTTTATAGTTGTTTTTTAAGAGTACCAGTACACCGTCAATGGCTTTATGAAGGTCGTATTGAATCCATTCGGTGGTCTCGCCACGCGAGAAGCTTTTCAATCCATCAACAATTTCAGTTACTCTTTTTGCACCCATTCGAATGTCGTGAATGGTCTGTTCTGAGGCTTGAATTGCGATGTCAAATTGGAACTCCCCGATGGTTTTCTTTATTTTCTCTATTTTTTCTTCTGCCGTTGGAGTGTTGTCCTCAAGTACTTTTATTCCCTCAAGAACGCTCTTAATGTCCTCGAAATCGCGTACAAGGCAATTCGATCCAGCAAATACGAAATTTATGGGGTTGTTTATTTCGTGTGCAATACCTGCGGTTAAAACACCCAGTGAGGCCATTTTTTCTGATTGTACCAGTTTTATCTGAGTTTGTTCTAACTCATGGTTTTTGGCTGTCAATTCATGGTTAAGGTCAGCCAGACGATCCCTTTGGGTCTTGATCTCCTCATTTGCCTGTTGAAGCCGGGCGTTAAGTTCCGATAGATTGTCCCTTTGCGATAGTATTTCTTTGTTTGCTTGTTCCAATAACCTGTTTTTACGTTCCAATTCCCAGTAGGCTTTTCTTCTCTGTTTTAAAAATTTCACAACCAAACCCAACAAGAATAGCACAATGACAAAAGCTGAAACAGAAACAAAAATAATAATTTGTTGCTTGGAATTTACCTGTTGATGCCTTGTAATAATCTCTTTGTCAAGCTCTTGTTGCTTTTGCAGCTTTTCAATTTCATGCCGGGAAATTAACTCGTCTAATGATTTATTCTTTTCTTTTTGATACAGGCTATCCTGGGTCGAGATATAGAGTTCAGCATACGTTACAGATTGGCTAAAGTTTCGAAGACCTTTGTGCGCTTCCATTAGGTTGGCAGCTGCCCTGTTTTTTTCGGGAAGGATGTTACTTTTTTCCGCTAAAAACAATGCTTTTTGTCCATATTCAACGGCTTTTAACAGATTCGGTGCATTTGGGTTGCTGCCTATTGGATTTTCCAAGGCAAAACTATTATAGGCCGATGATAAGTTATTTAAAACCCCAACCTTACTCACAACGTCGTTCATTTCACCAAAAATGCGTAAACTCTCTCCCAGGGTTGCTATAGCTCTACTATATTGTTTGGTATTTTTATAAATCAACCCTATATTCGATTTGCAAGTTGCAATTGCTTTTTTATCTTTCTGTTTTTCAAGAATTATTAATGATTTATTGAAATAATCAAGAGCTTTTTCATTCTCCTTGGTTTTCAGGTACAAGCTGCCAATATTATTATAGAAATAGGAAATAGCCCTCAAATCTCCCGACTCTTCCACAGTTGCCAAACCAGCAAAATAGTATTTCAATGCTTCATCATATTTTTTTTGCGAAGCTAACACAATGGCAATATTACCATAACAGGTCGCAATGTTTTTTTTTGTACCAATTTCTTTTAACAAATCAAGAGCACGTAAGTAGGCCTGAATGGATTCATTGAATATTCCTTGATAATAATAGCTGATTCCAATATCAATATACGTGTTGGCAAGTGCTCGTTTTGCACCGTTTTCCTCGTATATTTCAATGGCTTTGGAAAGATGCTCCCTTGATTCGTTAAACAAACCAAGGTTCATATAAACAGCCCCTTTGTTACGGTAAATGTCCCCAAGTTGCTTCGTAAAATCTTTTGATTTTGAAATATTTAATTCAGCTATTTCTTGTGCCAGGTTGTAATAGAAGAAAGCACTATCGGTATTCACAGTTTCGTACCTGTAGCCCAGAGAGTTTAAAATAAAATCAATGCGCAGCGAATCATCTTTTATCTGTAAATACTGATTCCGTAAACTATCAATGTTTACATCTTGACCCAATGCCGTTTTGGTAATCAGCAATACAAGGGGAAGCAGGAATTTTTGCATGTCTGTCTCGGTTTTTGCTAAAATAGGAATAAATGGTAGATTTTTGGGTATATTTTCCTTAATATTTTCAATGGACATTCTTAAGATTCTTATAATCAAAGTCATGTTTGGTCTTCATTTGGTTTGTTGTCAGATTGATTTTCAATAGATATCATTTTTTTCGCTCACAAAAAGAAAGTTAAAAACAATTTTGTAGCTTTGCAATGCAATTTTAAAACAAGCGCAAATGACAAAAAAAGCTGAAATACACACCGATAAAGGTGTAATGACGGTAGAATTTTTCGAGGCCGATGCCCCAAATACCGTAGCAAACTTTTGCAAATTAGCCGGTTCCGGGTTCTACGATGGACTTCGTTTTCATCGAGTAATTCCCGATTTTGTGGTACAGGCCGGATGCCCCCACAGCCGCGAGAAAAATAACCCCCGTGCTGGTACTGGTGGTCCGGGATACCAAATCAATTGCGAAACCAGTGGCGGCAACCAATTTCATGACCGTGGTGTCTTGAGCATGGCTCATGCCGGAAGGAATACCGGCGGTTCCCAGTTTTTTATTTGCCATAGCCGCAAAAACACAGCCCACCTTGACCGTCAACACACCGTTTTTGGGAAAGTAACTGAAGGCCTTGATGTTCTGGACTTAATACGCCAGAATGATGTTATAGAGAAAATAGTTATCCTTTAATTTACAAACACATATTAATTCAGATTTATGAAATTTACACAAATTATTGTATTTGCGATGGGCGTTGCCCTTGTCGCATCGTGCCAACCCAAAGGCAACCAGGTAAAAAATGCTGAGCTTAAAACCGTACAGGATAGCGTAAGCTACGCAATTGGAATGCAACAAGGCCAACAGCTTATTCAGGGAATGAAACAACTCGAGGTCGATACCGATTTAAGCAAAGAAGTTATTGTTCAGGGCTTTATCAATGCTTTGAACGAAGGAACCCTTCAGGTAGAAGAAATGCAAGGCCGAATGCTTGTACAAAAATATGTACAAGGTAAAATGGCTGAACAGCAACAACGTCAGGATGCGAAATCACTGGAAGAAAATGGCGATGTAAAAACCAAAGGCGAACAGTTTTTGGCCGAAAACGCAAAGCGCCAGGGAATTACTGTTACTCCTTCAGGACTACAGTATGAGATCCTGAAAAAAGGCGATGGTCCAAAACCAACAGCTTCTGATAAAGTAAAGGTACATTACCATGGAACTTTAATTGACGGAACTGTTTTCGACAGTTCAGTTGAGCGTGGTGAGCCCGCCGAATTTGGTGTAACCCAGGTAATTCAGGGTTGGGTAGAAGCCCTACAGCTTATGCCTGTTGGTTCAAAATGGAAATTATATATTCCACAGGAACTGGCTTATGGTGGAAGGGCAGCCGGCGAAAAAATTAAGCCTTTCTCGGCTCTGGTGTTCGAGGTTGAGCTTATTGCTATCGTGAAGTAAAATCTAATTTGGTGTCAAGTTTCATAAGGTTGTTGGTTAAAACAATCTTGCTTTGATTTAAATTTCTGTTGCAAAGTTAATAATGCGAATTAAGAGTTAAAAACTAAGAACAGAAAAGCAGCGGCTAATCTTCCA
>JBBISE010000168.1:0-7514 GCA_037441445.1 Salinivirgaceae bacterium | reverse complement strand
TCGGGAACTATTATTGTATGGTACTTTGGCGGCCTGAAAATTTAACGAACTATTGGTATAGAAACTACAATAAAATACTGATAAAATAGAATAAATCGAGATTCTCCGAGTTAATGGAGGGAAATAATCTGTCAAAGAGGCAAGAATTTTTAATTTGAGGAGTAAGCACCCATCCGGTTTATTTTTGCTCCATTTTAATTTCTCCTCAAAACCTGGTGTAGTCAGTCCGCGGTTCTCCACTGTAAAAAAGATATTAGCTACTAAATAATGTGACAGATGCATGTTGTATATTTACTATTTGGCTGTGATGATAAAACTTGTTGGTTTCGGGGTCAACAATGTCATTGGCCAATCCAAGTGCATAAACCGGATGTAATAAATTGTATTTGTGAAATTTATTCAACTGTTTTGCATACGCTTCCGATGCACTAAACAAAATCCGTTGTTTAAAGCTGTCGGTTCAGTACATTTGCATTTCCACAAAAAAACCGACGACCTCGGGTATCGGCTCAGCGAACGTCAACAATGGTGTTTTTCAACAAAGGAAGTTCGGGGACCAATTCGGCCGGAAGATAGTTCAAATCGACAATTTCCTGACCCTCCTTCAGTGGCAGCAGGGCGTTGAGCAAACTTTTGCACAGGTTCTTGTGTTCGCCAAACACCTTCCTGAAGGTTACATCTTTTTTGGGGTCTAAGTATCTCATTGTTTGTCCGGTTTGTGCAAATATAGGACTTTATGTTCAAAAAAACGAACACCCAACACACAGATTAAACAGATTATCACAGACAAAAATTACTTATAAATCAGTGTTCATCCGTCACATCCGTGTCATCAGTGTTCCCTCATCAAAAAAAATCCGTGTTCCCAAAAAATGAACACAGAACACACAGATAAAACAGAACCCCACATATAAAAGCATAAGAAGATCCGTGTTCATCTGTCCAATCTGTGTCATCTGTGTTCTCCTTGAAGAAAAACCGGTGTCCTATTGTTGCATGGGTGTTCCCCTTCAAGAAACTAGTACTCCACAACCTGCCCATTTACCACCTTAAACACTTGCCAATCAATGCCAGTGTGGTTTTGCGGCACCTGGAAGGTTTTTATCAAGCGGTTGTTGCCATACACCCTGACGGTGGCCTTTGAACGGGAGAGGGGAACTTCGGCCGGGCTGATTTTCGCGGTGTAGTTGTTCACATAGTAGGAATATTCGGCCTGAGCGTCAAGACTGGCAACAGTAATTGTTTCTGGTCCATGGCCGTCCATGTCGTCACGGTCGAGCTGGCCGGAACCATCGGACAGAACGCGAGTATTGCGGAAGCTAATATGATAGCCGTTACTCTTGATAAAATGCGAATCTAAATCGCCGGGTTTTTCGTCCCAGTCGAGGACAACACGAAACTGATCGATGTTCATCATGGGAGAAACAATCAGCCGGTTTTTAAAAATAGTTTCGGCAATAACTTCCACTTTGAATAACGACTTAATGTAGTCTTCTTTTTCGAAGATTACCCGAAACATACCATCGGGTTGTGCCGGAAAACGAACACGACCGGCTAAGTCGGAAACATATTCGCCAACCTCTTCAATGGCAACGTTTCCGCCTTCTACGGGCTCTCCGGTAAGGGCGTCATAAAAACGAAGGGTAAAAAGTCCTTCATCCTCGGCAGCAACGTCTTCCATTACGTTTTTCATGCGATCTTTTTGGGCGAAAATACTTGGGGCTGCCAGTAGGAACAGGGCAACCATGGCGAAACTTAATGTAGATTTCTTCATAACTGTATACTTTATTAGTTGGGAATATTATTTTATAACTAATCGGTCAATGTCCTCACGACATTGATTCTGCGATTCAAAAGTACAAAAATATTTACCTCAATTTCAAGTACCCTGTTTTAAGTATTCTTTACTATGACTTTATGTTTAATGACAGGACGATATTTGCAGAAACCCAATTGTCCTATATAGTTGTTTTTTAATATAATTTAGCTATTAAAATGGTAGAATCCAATAAAAAACATTAACAATTTGTTTGCAATAACAAATGCGAACACGCGCCATTGTATAAACAATCACTTGTCTTCGTAATAGGTATTCAAATTTTCACACACCAAAACCTCCCAAATATCTCAAAATGTTGGTACTTTTGTCCTTAAATTAAAAAAACAGTCAACTATGTCAGAACAAAAAAAAACTAACCGATTGTTTGATGAGTTTCCCCCAATCACGCCCGAGGCCTGGAAGGAGAAAATCGTGGCCGACCTGAAAGGGGCCGATTACGACAAGAAACTCGTTTGGAAACCCCGCGAAGGGTTTACCGTTCAGCCGTTCTACACGGCACAGGATCTGAAACCCCTGAACCATTTGGATTGCAATCCGGGTGAATTTCCCTACGTTCGCGGAAATAAAACCAAGGACAACGATTGGTATGTAACTCAAAATATCTGCGCATGCGATGTTGCCAAAGCCAACAAAAAAGCGCTTGAGGTTCTTAACAAAGGCGTTACTTCTATTTGTTTCGAATTCCATACCGACAAAAAAGTGGGTGTTACCGAAATTGAAACGTTGCTCGAAGGCATTTGCGTTGAAGCCATTGAAATCAACTTTGCTGGCGTTGTTGGCATTTCGGACTTTACCGATGCCCTGATAACCGTGTTGAAAAAACGCAATATCGATGCCGCTAAACTCAAAGGATCAATCAATTACGATCCCATTGGCCGTTTCACACTAAAAGGAAAATTCTGTACCACCCAACAAGAAGCCCTGAACAACTGCAAAAATGTGATAGGCAAGCTGGCCGCTTTCCCCGGAATGAAGGCCGTAACGGTGAGCGGAATCCATTTCAGCAATGCCGGTGCAACCACCGTACAGGAATTGGCTTACACTTTGGCCATGGGTAGCGAATATGTGGCCCAACTTTCCGAGTTGGGTCTTAAACCCGCCGAAATCAACAACAAACTGAAATTCCATTTTGGCGTTGGTGGCAACTATTTCTTCGAAATTGCAAAATTCCGCGCTGCACGCTTGTTGTGGGCGCAAATTATGCAACAATACGGAGCTCCAAAGGCCGATTCGAAAATGCACATTCATGCGCAAACTTCGGAGTGGAACAAAACCATATACGATCCATACACCAACGTTCTGCGTTCAACAACCGAAGCCATGGCAGCAGCCCTTGGTGGCGTTGAATCAATGGTGGTTGATCCGTTTAATTCCATTTTTGAAAAAACGAACGATATCTCGGAGCGTATTGCCCGCAACCAGCAGATTATTCTGAAAGAAGAGTCGTATTTCGACAAGATTATTGACCCCGCAGCCGGTTCATACTACATTGAAAATCTGACCCAACAGATTGCCGAGAATGCCTGGAAGCTGTTCCTTGAAATTGAAAGCAAAGGCGGTTATCTTGCTGCATTCCGCGAGAAATTTATCCAGAATGCACTGAATGAAGGCGCAAAAGCACGTCGTGCCGCTGTTGCCAACCGTCAGGAAAACTTGTTGGGTACCAACCAATATCCGAACTTCACTGAATCGAAAGAAAATATCAGACCCGAAGTGTTGCAACCCTGCGACATGACAAAACCTGATGCTGAGGTTCCCGGAATTATCCGCTACCGTGGCGCTCAGGATTTTGAGCAACTTCGCTACCGTACCGACGTGTTTGCGGCAAAAAACAAACGTCCTTTGGCCTTTATGCTTACCTGCGGACCGGTTGCGTTCAGCAACGCCCGCTCGCAGTTCTCTCAAAACTTCTTTGCTGTGGCCGGTTTTACAGTGAAAGACAACCCCAACTTTGCTAATGTTGAAGAAGGCGTAAAAGCTGCATTGGCCGCAAATGCCGATATCGTTGTACTTTGCTCTGCCGACGAAGAGTACCTGGCAACCGCACCTAAAGCCCTCGAATTGGTTGGCAAAAAGGCCGTTTTAGTTGTTGCCGGATTCCCCAAAGACATTGTTGAAGAGTTGAAATCGAAAGGTGTTCAGCACTTTATACATGTTCGTTCGAACGTTTTGGAAACGTTGACCGGTTTCCAGAAAGAACTCGGTATTTTAAAATAAAAAACACAAAATCAGAGAATTATGAGACCAAAGTTCACCGATATAGATTTTTCGAAAATAAATTCGGAGCAACCCACCGGCAAAGCCTGGGAACAAGCTCAAAAAATAGCGAAAGACTGGATGACGGCCGAAAAAATCGACGTTAAACCGGTTTATAGCAAAGACGACCTGCAAGGCATGGAGCACCTGAGCTATGCAGCCGGTTTGCCACCATTCCTTCGTGGCCCTTACTCAGGCATGTACGCCATGCAACCCTGGACAATCCGCCAATACGCTGGTTTCTCGACTGCCGAAGAATCAAATGCGTTCTATCGCCGCAACCTGGCATCGGGGCAAAAGGGACTTTCTGTTGCGTTCGACCTTGCCACGCACCGCGGATACGACTCGGATCACCCCCGCGTGGTTGGCGATGTTGGTAAAGCCGGTGTAGCCATCGACTCGGTACTGGATATGAAAATCCTGTTCGACCAAATTCCTTTGAACAAAATGTCGGTTTCTATGACCATGAACGGTGCCGTTCTTCCCATCATGGCGTTCTACATTGTAACCGCACTGGAACAAGGCGCCAAATTGGAAGAACTGGCCGGAACCATCCAAAATGACATCCTAAAGGAGTTTATGGTGCGCAACACCTACATCTATCCGCCCGAATTCTCGATGCGCATTATTGCCAACATCTTCGAATATACCACCAAGAATATGCCCAAATTCAACAGCATTTCCATCTCGGGCTACCACATGCAGGAAGCCGGAGCCACCGCTGACATTGAAATGGCATACACCCTGGCCGACGGGTTGGATTATCTGCGTACCGGTCTGAAAACCGGCATGACCGTTGACCAGTTTGCGCCCCGTTTGTCGTTCTTCTGGGCCATTGGCATGAACCATTTTATGGAAATTGCCAAAATGCGAGCCGCTCGTATGTTGTGGGCAAAAATTGTGAAGAAATTCGCTCCCCAAAACATGAAATCGATGGCGTTGCGTACACACTCACAAACGTCGGGCTGGTCGCTGACCGAACAAGATCCGTTCAACAACATTACCCGTACTTGCGTTGAGGCCATGGCTGCGGCTTTGGGACACACCCAATCGTTGCACACCAACGCGTTGGACGAGGCTATTGCCCTTCCCACCGATTTCAGTGCCCGTATTGCCCGTAACACCCAGATTTTCATACAGGACGAGACCCAAATCTGCCGCGAGGCCGACCCATGGGCAGGTTCGTACTACGTTGAAAGCCTCACCAACGAACTTGTTGAAAAAGCCTGGGCGTTGATTGAAGAGGTCGAAAGCCTTGGCGGTATGGCCAAAGCCATTGAAACCGGAATCCCCAAAATGCGTATCGAAGAAGCCGCAGCACGCAAACAAGCGCGTATTGACAGCGGAAAAGATACCATTGTGGGTGTAAACAAGTACAAACTTGAGAAGCAAGACCCCATTGACATTTTGGAAGTCGATAATACCGCAGTGCGCTTGTCGCAAATTAAACGCCTCGAGGAGTTGCGCAAAAACCGCAACGAAAAAGAGGTTCAGGAAGCGTTGGCCGCCATTACACGCTGCGTTGAAACCGGCGAGGGCAACTTGCTTGAACTTTCTGTAAATGCTGCACAAAAACGCGCTTCGTTGGGTGAAATTTCCGATGCTTGTGAAAAAATAGTAGGGAGATATAAAGCTGTGATACGTTCAATTTCAGGAGTATATGCTTCGGAGTCGAAGGACGACAACGAGTATGCACGCGCCAAGTCAATGTGCGAGGCGTTTGCTAAAAAAGAGGGTCGTCAGCCCCGCATTATGATTGCCAAATTGGGCCAGGACGGACACGACCGCGGCGCCAAAGTGGTTGCTACCGGCTATGCCGACATCGGTTTCGATGTGGACATGGGTCCGTTGTTCCAAACACCCGAAGAGGCCGCCAAAGATGCCGTTGACAACGACGTTCACGTTATTGGCGTATCGTCTTTGGCTGCAGGACACAAAACGCTGGTTCCGGCTGTTGTAAACGAGCTGAAACGTTTAGGCCGCGAAGATATTATGGTTATTGTTGGCGGTGTTATTCCTCACCAGGATTACGATGCACTGTACAAAGCCGGTGCCATGGCCATTTTTGGTCCTGGAACCTCTATCCCATTGGCAGCCATTAAAATTTTGGAATTGTTGATGGCGGAATAACCGTAGAGACGCAACATTTTGCGTCTCTACACAAAAAAAACGCCAATCCATTGTGGATTGGCGTTTTTTTATTCATCTTATTATCTGTATTTTATAAATTAATTTTATAATAGATACAAATTTATTTCAAAAATATTTTGTGATATGTATTTTTTTATTATTATTGCAACATTAATCATGATTATTGATTCTTTTCGAATATTTTTTAAAACTGCAGTTTTGAGGTAATCATCAGTGGGAAAGGCCGAAACAGCCACTTTAAAAATACAATCTGAAAGTAGGCAACCAAAACAATTCAAACATGAAGTTAATAAACTTAAGATCAATTTCTGCCTTGATATTTTTTATTGGGGTGTTAGTTTTTGTTAGATGTGCAAAAGAAGAGACCCAAAAAGTCGCGAATCAAATTTGTGAAAACTCTCACTCCAATAAAACGTTCAGTTCTGGATATATTGGGCAAATGCATAATGTGCTTTTAGATCGGATATACAATGAATTTCTGCCTAATTATCAACTGCCAACAGGAGTGATTTTAGAATTCGATAAATTGTTAGATTTTTTGTTTGATCAACCAGAGACACAAGGTTTAACAGATTACGAAAAGTCCTGTATCAGAACTTTATTCAATAGTTTTAATGCACAGGATGACACCTTCAATAAGTTTACGATTTATCTTGAAGAAAGTGTGAGTCAGATATATGGTGTTCCCTTTGAAAATATTGAGCAAGGTGTAATTGGCAATGGTATTACACAAGACTTATTAGACGCAAGCCATAGCATCAAAAGAAACTCAGAAATGTATTGGAAAGTGAAGCATCCCAATGCCAAGGTTTGTGTTTCTTGTGCAGATTTCGCAGGTGGTGCATGGGGATTTTTCTTTGGAGGCGTAGGGTCTTTTGTAGTTGGTGGGGCCGCATCCATGGCTGCAGAGTTAATGACAGGATGTGATTTCGATGCAACTATTTATGACGGAAGAATACTTACACCAAAAGATTGTTAACAATGAAAAAGTACAAGAAAATGATGATTACAGCAATGATTTATCCCCTAATATTGATATTTGTAGGTCTCCTCATCGGAAGAAACCTGTTTGTAGAGGAGTGGAAAGAGGTGATAGTCTGTTTTATTTTGTACGTAGGAGTCGCGTACTTGGTATTGCGTATCAGAGAAGCAGCATCACGTGGGTGAGTAATTCCTGTAAAGACGTAAAGTTTTGCGTCACTGCCCAAAAACAAAACGGGGCTGTCTAAAAAGACTAGACAGTCCTTTTTTTTTGTTAAAAAAATTG
>JBBISE010000167.1:0-7541 GCA_037441445.1 Salinivirgaceae bacterium | reverse complement strand
TTTATTCAAATGCAATACACTAAAAAAAAGAGGCTGCCTTTTTAGACAGCCCCTTGTAAAAAGCTCCTACTGCTTATTGTTTTATCAGTTTCCTGACTGCGGTTTCACCGTTTTGGTTCTGGAAAGATATCAGATAGAAACCCGAGGGTAGTTCTTTTGTCGAAATTGATAAATGGTCATTTCCATTGTTTTCGAACGTAAGAACCTGACTTCCAACCGAGTTCAGTACTACTATGCGTTTCACCAACGAAATGTTACAAATTTGCACTTCGTTCTCGAATGGGTTCGGATAAATAGAAATTTCCGAAGCCAATAATGGGTCTTCAATATCGACAATAGCAATAACTATTGTTACATCGGTATCTGTGACCACTACGTAACCATCGACGTTTGCATAACCCTCTTTTGTGGCCGTATAGTAATACGAACCTGCCGGCAGATCGATGGTAGCCTCGCCACTGGCATCTGTTGTAATGCTTTGGTTGTTGACTGTTATTAGAACGCCTTCAATGGGATTTGAATATTCTTTTACTAGGAAGGTTACGGTATGCAGCATTATTTCATGCGATACGTTAACCACATAGGTATTCACAACGTTTCCATTGGCTGAAATAACATTGTATGATACAGGACTGGAGAAGTCGGTCGCTCCGGCTGGCATTGGATAAACCGTTGCACCTTCGCTGATAGTCATGGTAGGTGTCAGGTTTGTTATATCCGTTCCAATCGCAACAACCACATCAATCGTAGCCTCATTGTTAACAACCGACGAAATGGTTACGTTTTCCACAACATCTTCTTCGAACGTAAAAGCCGAAATCAAGGCCTCTGAACCTTCGCCACCCTCGCAGGTCAGGTGTGCCGCCCATCCGGGTTTGGTAACGTAACCGTCTGAAGTAAAGCGGAATGTAAGTGCCCCTGTTTCATTTGTAGCCACAAACGATTCTGGAATAGCGGTTCCGTGCAGGTCGGCCAGCATGGTGGCCGAAACAGAGGTTCCATCGTAGATTTTCAGGTAATCGTAGTTGGTTTCAACATTAAATTCCGAGAACGTAATCCGTACCTTTGCACCGACAGTGGATGGAAGAACAGTTAACGTCATGGCTTCATTGTTTGCATAGCTGCCTGTGGCGCCACCAGCATCGTAAAACAATGAATTGCAGGTAGTGATTGCCCCGTTATGCATTACAATGGTTGTAGCCAACTGTTGGGTCATGAAACTCCAAACAGGGCAACCTGTGGCCGAACCTGACTGGTTTTTCGGTACTACTTTCCAAACGTAGTTGGAGTTCGACTCGACTGTAGTTGTCCACGAGTTGGTGTTTACTGTGGTCGAAGGTAAGGACGGCAATGAACCAATTCCCATATATACTTCATATTCAGTGGCATTGGGTATGAAACTCCAACTTAAGGTAACCGGCGATACTTGCACCACTGCATTCATAGCCGGGGATGGATTGGTTGCGCAATCCGGAGGAATGCTTAAGTCAACGCAATAAAAATCAGCGGCCCAGCCCGGTTTTGTAACCATATTGTCGGAAGTAAAGCGGAAGGTAAGGGCTCCTTGTGCATTGGTTGCTATAACCGAGCCGGGTGAAACCGTGCCGGAGAATGGACTGCCTGTAATTTGAGCTGCACTTGTGCTTGTTCCGTTGTAGATGTATAATTTTTCGTACCCGTTTTCAATATCAAACATCGAAAAATTGAACATCAATGCGGATGTGCCCGATGCAGGATAAAATGTTTTGGTAAAGTTTTCGTCGTTGGCATAAGCCCCATCGGGTCCGCCAGAATCGTAAAAACGCCCGATGCAGGCAGTTACCTCGTCATTTGACATGTTGTATTCGGGAATATACCCTATTATAAGGTTCAGGGCTTTCTCTTCCTCATATTGCCCTGCTTCGACGTTCATGGTAATTGTTGCTGCTGTTTCGAGCGGAGTTGAAGTGCTGGCAGTCAAAGAGAACGTTGCTGTGGCCGAGGCATTTGCTTCCAGGTCTCCAATAGTAAAGGTTGCCCCGTTTATAGTCAGATATGGAGATGTGGTTGTAATGGCAGATTCACACGAAGGAGCCATGGCATGTCCGGTATTGCTTATTACAATATTGGCATTGGCTGTCTCTCCTGGATCTAAAACACCCGGAATTCCCTGATTTCCATCGTCGATGGTAATTCCACCAATGGTCAACACGGGTGCATTTGCCTTAATAGTAAAGTTCTGCGACCATGTGTAGGTTTGACTGTTGTAGCTTCCTGAAATGGTGATGGTGAACGTAATAGGTGTTTGATCGGGGACATTGTTTGAAATGGAGAATGCAAAGGCGTTTTCCTGATCAACTACCTGGTCGGGAGTGATAGTTCCTGCAGCTAAAGCATTGTCGGTAATAGTCGCATAGGTGCTTTCTGTCGAAAGTGTTGCTGTTACCGATTCCGCGGTGTAAGGATCTTCCGAAATGTTCTTCAACGAAATATTCAAGCCCACGTTTTGACCAAAATCGGGAGAAACAGTTGTCTCAAAGGCATGCAAAACAACATACGGTTCGTCAGCGGGTACGGCTGAAACAGTGTTTATGTAGGTTACTTTGTTGTACGCAGTAATTGCAACGGTTATATCCATTGGTGTGGTTACAGGTTCGTCGAAAACAACAGTAGCCGAACCATCGGATGCTACGGCTTTGCCCAAACAAGTCACTACTCCGTTGTTCTCGTGTGAAAGGGCAACAATAGCTCCGTCTGTATCGCAAGACACAGTAAATGACGATGAACCCAAAAACAAAGTTGGGTTATGCGAAATGATCATTTCCTGAGGAATATCGGTTCTTACCATCAGGGTTGGGTCTCCAAAAAGTGTCCAGGTGTCGTGGTTTTTCTTTCCGGATGCACCGTGAACGTCCATCATTTTCATACTACCGTTAATGGAAAGGCCGCCAAATGTTCTTTTGATATTGTTTTGGTAACTTTCCGAAAGAATGGTAACCATTTCGTCTTGCCCGGTCATGGGTGGTTGCCAGTCCTGATTGATGGTTGACATCATGGTGCCAATGGCTCCGGTTGGGTTTCCGTTGTTTGTGGCACGTAACCAGGCTTCAGCAAAGCAGAAATTGGTTACAAAGTCTCCGTTTACGCAGGCAACCGACCAGATAAAGGGCATTTTTCCAACGTTTGAAAGTTGATTTACGTGTGTTATGTTGTAGTTGGCAACGCTCCAACCATCAATAGAACCGTGGTTTATGTAGTTGATGATTGAGGTTCCTGCATTTATTCTTTGAGAAATTTGAGTGGCAGTCGTATTGGTTACACCCGGTACACTACCGTCGTACTCTTTGTGGACGGTTACATAAGTATAATTCAAAAGTGTATCGCGAATGAAATCCATGTGCTGATAGTCGGCTTCACCAAAGTGACCGTTGCCAGCCCCTTCGTTGCGGGCAACGCCGGTTCCTATGTTCAGCCATGTGTCGGTGGTGTTAATATCGCGCTCGTAATGAATCATTTTTTGCACCTGAGTTTCTACATGCGCCACGGTTTCGGCTGAGAACCGACCTACAAAAATTTCATTATATCCGTCAGTTCCAACCAAATAGCCATATGCGTTGTCCGAGTCTCCTGAAGTTGAGATGCTGTTCGAGGGAATTTGGGCAGCATCACCAACCAGCAACACGTATGTTAAATTGTTGTCGGGGTTGTTGTAATAGTTGGTAATGTAGGTTTTAATGGCTGTATTTGTTGATCCCGCCGTGGTTTTCGAAACCAGGGTGGTTTTGCGTCCAATGGTGTTTTTCCAGTTTACAAAAGGCTGCATGGCTTCCATGAAAGGGTCGTGACAAATAATCAAAAGTTCGCCCTCTTCTTCCAGTGGAGTGTAGCGCGATTGGCTATAATTCAGGAACATATTTTTGTAAATATGGGCAAATTCGGGATCTGTCTTGCTGACTTTTCGTGTCCGAACCAATTCGTTAAGCCCTGCCTTTGGCGAGTATTTCAATACAACTTTAATATCGGAGTAGATGCGTAATGTTTTTGTTACAGGGTTGTACTGTACCGGGAAAACATCAAGCGATTGGCCGCGCAAATCCCTGATAATATAAGGTTCGCGAACCGAAGCCAGATTTTGTGGATAAAAAGCATTCTTTTCATAAACCGTTCCTTTTGCGAAAGGAACTTCGTTGGGGTTTACACTGCGCGAAAGGTTTCCTTTCGAAGGGGCAATGTCAATGTTTTCGATTTCCTGATACGCACCCGGAACTACCTCAATGTCAACGCTTCCCATGTCAGGGATGATTACCGAGCGGGTAAGGTAAAACAAATCGGGTACGCCGGCTGTCAAAAGGTTGGGAGCTTTAGGGGATTCTACTACGAAAGCCTTGCCATCCTGAGTGCTGACTTCAATTAAATCCAGCTCGTTTAATTGAAATTGGATTTCCATGCCGTCGCTCTTTTCAGATAGGAGACTGACCTGGTGTTGCTTTGCTGATGGATTGAGAACGATTTTCCGGTTATTTTGCGCCCAACCGGAGAAGGTAACCATCAACATCAAAAGTACGAATGTACTTGTCGCGGATAAGTTGAATTGTTTCATTTTCATAAGGATTGAATTTGTGTTTTCAGTTTGTTACAGGGGTAATTAAATAAGTTTTGTTAAACCGCCCAAATATAAAAAATATTATTAAGATAAATTGTGATCTTCTATCTAGTATTTGCAAATGACTGTAAATCAGATACAATAAATATCCTTAAAGCTCGCGGCTTTCACAATTTTATTGCAAGTGTAAACATTTTCTGTTTTTGCATGTTGTATTGTCTAATTAAAAACAGAAAACATGAGAAATCTAAGAAGAATTGTTACCGTAATCATGATTGCAGCCATGGGACTGACCATGGCAGGATGCTATGGTTCCTTCACTTTAACAAAAAAAAGTGCATAAATGGAATGGGACAATGGGAAACAAATTTGTAAAAGAATTGGTTTTCCTTGGTTTGGTTATTTTACCGGTCTATGAAATTTCAATTTTAGTGGATGCTTTTATTCTCAACACCTTGGAATTTTGGACTGGCAGCAATCCTATGGCCTTAAAGCCTGGCGATAATGTATTAAACATCAATGGCCAGAGTTTAACTGTAAACGTTCAAAGTGATAGAATTCAAATTTCCGATGAAACAGGAAAGATTTTGAATGATATCCAGTTTAACAGTGACGACAACTCATGGTATTCCGTGCTCGATGGAAAAAGTCGTAAGCTAATGACAATCAACGAAGAAACGGTGCAACTTTATACCATGTCAGGAAACATGATAGAGGTCTCGAAATCAAATATTTCGTCAAAATCGACCTGGATGTTGTTAAACGAATATGTTGCTGCTAAATATGTTTGCATAGCCAACAAAACAAAAGAGGCCGTCTAAAAAGTTGCCTATTTGTCATTGCGAACGCAGTGAAGCAATCTATTAAGCCTGATAATAAGGAGATTGCTTCGTCGTGCCTCCTCGCAATGACGTCGGCTTGGGACTTTTTAGACACCCTCTTTGTTCTACAACGCTTGTTTTTTCAGCTCCTTTTGCAGACTAAGGCTAATGCCTCCCTGCACCCAAAGACCAGCCTGTGGAATATTTCCGAAATCAACTACTTTAACATTGGTCAGGTTGTTGGCTTCAATTGTAAAACGGATGTTTTTTAACGAATAGTCGGCTTTTAAATCGAAGGTGGTAAAGGCTTTGTAATTCACTTCGCCCACAGCGGTTGCTGTTTCAAAATCCCAGGCCGTGTAGGTTCCGTTTCTCTGTTGGACGTGGGTTTGCAGGCTGATATGCAGTTTGTCAATGACCCTAAAATTCAGGGTAACAGACAATTTGTGCCGTAAATAATCCAGGGCGTAGTACGAAATCCATTCCCCGCTATTTTTGGAAGATTTTAGCCAAGCATAATTCGCACTAATGGATTTTAAGGGCTGTTTTTCAATAACTTTATCCATATTTATTTTGGTCGAAAACTCGGTTCCAAATGTGTTTAACCGCGTGTGGTTCATGGTTTGCCATTTTATCTGTTCAGTGTTTTCTTTTATCCAATCAATGGTATTTCTTCCTTCTCGGAAGAAAATACCTACCTGAACATCAGCCATGTTGTTCATTAGTTTGAAACCGGTTTCGTAGGTCACCGCTTCTTCGGGCTTTAACACAGGATTTCCAATATTTGTGGGACCATTGTAATAAAGCTCGGTGTACGAGGGAATTCGAAGGGATTGGTTTATGGAGCCGTACCATGAAACATCGTTGGTCAAAACCAAAGCTGCATCAAGGCCAAAAAAAGTTTTTTGCTTAAAATCAGAATACCAGGTTGTTAAAAAACCTTTAGAAACCGACAGCCTACTATAGTTGAACCTGTTTTCGACAAACAGGCTACCTATCTGCCGTTCTGCCCCATGCGTGAAGAAACCCTCAGGTTCGCCCGGTACAGAAAGCGTATCACTAAGCGGCGTTCCTAAAACATTGCTCAGAATTTCCTCGCTTCGATACTCTGCCCCAATGGAAGTAACAAACCACAGCCAATTGTTTGTAAGGTTACTTTCGGCAGAGTAAACATTGGTCAGGTGATAGTTGTGGTTCTTGTACCAGGCAGGTGGCGAATTGCGGAATAGTTCGAAACGGTCGTGGTGCCGACGATAGGATGCTTTAAGTCCTAATCTCGTTTTTGTTCCGGTTAGGAATGTTGCCGAAGCGTATTTCACCCTGATTTGCTCGTACTGGTCGGGATATTTTGGAGTGTAGAAACTTTGAGCGCCAAAACCTTTATCGGTGTATCCGGCCTGAATGCCAAGTGTACCCTTTTTATGTATTAATGAGCTGGAAATAAATATGTTGTTGGAAACGTAATCGGTATTTCGGATATAACCCTCCGAAGACTTGTAATTGTAAGAAACACTATTGACAATTTTTCCCGTTTTAGCCGTTGCTTGCAGTCCCGTGTTGATTAAGTTGTGTTGTCCGCCTGAAATATGCGCTTTGACACCGGTTTCGGTTTCATTATTGGTAATAATGTTGATGGCACCGGCAAAAGCATTGGGGCCAAAAATGCGGGCTCCGGGGCCTTGAAGTATCTCAATGCGTTCAACCTGTGAAAGTTCTACCGGCAAGTTCATGTTGTGGTGTCCCGTCTGGGGATCGTTAATTTTAATTCCATTCAGCAAAACCAGTGTTTGCTCGAACGAGCCTCCACGGACACTGATATCAGCCTGAACGCCGTGAATGCCGCGCTGACGGACATCCATGCCCAGAGCTGTTTCCAGCAATTCGTTTATGCTTTGGACGGGAAGCGTTTTTATTTCCTCGGCAGTGATGGTTTTTAAAACCCGGCCGGTTTCCCTGTATAGTTGGGGTGATCGTGCCGTTGAAATAACAACTTCCTGAAGGTGAATGCTATCTGTCTGGGCTATGGTTGATATGGCACAAAAGGTAAAAAATCCTGTCAGGAATTGGATTCTCAACAACGAATTAAACATACGTAAAGGTGGTTTCTGTTTGGTGCGGCAAAGGTAAAAAGAAAAAAA
>JBBISE010000166.1:0-7594 GCA_037441445.1 Salinivirgaceae bacterium | reverse complement strand
TTTATAATTTTTCGGTTTACGGCCATATGGAACTTCATGCCGACTTTAATCATGCGCTTGTGTGTCGGAAAATCGGTTGTCGGCATGGGCGTTTCATGATATTAATATTCTTTGGGTTATAATTTTTTCGATTTTTTTTTCGAATCATTGGCTGGCACTATTACTTTTTGTATCTTGGCACAAAGTTTCTTTGATACCATGAGGATTCTCTTTTTATTCAGTTTTTGTATTACGATATTTAGTTTTTCCAATGCAGCCCATACTCCTGACAGTTTGTTGCGATTGGCGCTAAAAGCCAAGGACTCCAATAGCCAGATACAATATATGTGCGATGCCGCTGTCTGGTGGCGCGATAAAGGTATTTATGACAGCGCACAGACAATGCTGAACCAGGCACTGATTCGGGCTCGGAATTTGGGCGATTCTGCTTCTATTGGTTTGGTTTATTATCATTTAGGAGGGGTCAGCTGGCGAATGGGACAGCATGAAGATGCCCGGATGAACTACCATAAAAGCATTGAAATCAGGCAACAACTAACTGATATCCCCGGTGTAGCAAATTCCTATGTTAATCTGGCATTGGTACAACGCGATATTAGCAGCTTCGATGCTTCCTTACGCACACTGCGGGTTGCCATGAACCTTTACAGGAATTTATTGGATACTCCGGGCTTGGCCAATGTTTTAAGCCTTTCCGGCGGTGTTTACCTCCGTCAGAATAATTATGACAGCGCCCTTTCTAATTTTCATGATGCATTGACCTTTCGACGGTTAATAGCCGATTCGGGTCAAATTGCCTCCAGTTATACAAATCTTGCAACATTATATAAATCAATGGGGGCTTTCGATAGTTCAGCACATTATTTTGAAAATGCCCTGTTAATTCAAAAAAGACTTGGAAATGAATCGAATGAAGCCTTTACCTATCTAAACCTTGGCGGGTTGTATTGGGAAATGAAAAATTACCACAAGGCCATTGATAATTACATTGAAAGCCTTAAGATTTACGAGCAATCCTCGGATCGCATCCGCACGGCCACAGTGCTTGAAAATATTGGGTTAATTTACCGCGATTTAGGAAACATTGATCGGGCACTCGATTATCATACCTCGGTACTTGAATTATACAAGAAAATTGGAAACCCCTTGCGCGAGTCCATAGCACTAAATTTTATTGCCGGAGATTACCTGACAGCCAAACAATATGAAAAAGCTCTCGAAAAATACAAGGAATCGTTAATAATCAGACAAAGAATTGGCAATAATCAGCTTGTAGCTGCAACTTGCAACAGCCTTGGAATGACCTATAAAAACTTGGAAAACTTTGATAGTGCCAGCTTCTATTATCGAAAAGCCTACGATTTATATTCTGAAATCGGCGATTTGAAAAATCATGCGTCAACCCTTAACAACATAGCTAACTTGAAGTGGAAATTCAACCAACCCGATTCGGCCAATTATTATTTTCAAATGGCGCTGGCTTCAAGGCAGTTGATTATGGATACGCAGGGCGAGGGCTACACCATGCTCCAGTACGGGGAATTCCTGATGGAACGGAAAAATTACGCCAAATCCTTTGGCATGGCCCAGGGAGCCTATAAAATTGCCAGGCAAATAAACGACTGGAACCTGATAAAAGACGCCAGCCTTTTGCTGAGTCGTTATTACGAGACCCGGAATAACTTCAGGGAAGCTCATTTCTATTTCAAAATATTCAATGAATCGCAGCAAGCCCTAAACCGCGACGAAACCATTAAACGAATTGCCGACATGGAAATTCGTTTCGAAAACGAGAAAAAAATCCAGGCCCTTGAACGCAAACAATTCGAAATTGAACTGAAAGACTCAGAGATAAAACAGAAAAACCTACGGTATTACTATATGTTAGGGGCATTAGTGCTTCTTCTTGGTTTAGTAGTATCCGTGTTTATAGCCTGGCGACAAAAAATACACACCAATAAAATTCTAAGCCAGCAAAAGTTGGAAATAGAGCAACAGCGGGATCAAATAAGCGAACAAAAACAAAAAATTACTGACAGCATTGTTTATGCAAGCCGGATTCAAAAAGCCATACTACCTCCTCAAAACCACATCAACAATTTATTCCCGAATCATTTTGTTTTTTTCAAACCCCGTGATGTTGTCAGTGGCGATTTTTACTGGGTACACAAAGAGGGAGGCTATAGTGTTTTGGTGGTGGCCGATTGCACAGGTCATGGGGTTCCGGGCGCTTTTATGAGCATGTTGGGCATATCGCTACTGAACGAACTTACCGGGCAGTATGCCGATTTTGACGCAGGTAAGCTTTTGGGCTATTTGCGTGACAAAGTTCGCACCAACCTTCATCAAACCTCATACGGCGAGACTAACAGCGATGGCATTGACCTGGGGATGGTTATAATTGAAAATAGATCAGGAAAAGTTTGCTATTCAGGCGGAAATATCCCATTGTGGATTTATCGGCAGGGAGAATTGAAAGTCTGTAATCCCGATCGCATGCCTGTGGGAATTCATATCGGTGCCGACGAACCCTACACAAACAACTTTATAGACCTTAACCCTGACGATATTTTATACATGTTTTCAGACGGCTTTATGGATCAGTTTGGCGGGCCAAAGCGAAGGAAACTAATGCAGGCTGGTTTTAAGGCAATTGTAGAATCAATAGCTGGTGAATCCCTTTCTAAACAACACACGATGCTTGGAAATCGTTTGGGCGAATGGCAGGCCGATAATCGACAAATTGATGATATTATCGTAGTGGGAATACAATGGAATAAGTAAACAAAGAAACACAGACATTACAAATGATACAGAAACACAACCTTTTGGTCATTGAGAAAGATGATGCAACACGGGGGTTACTATCGGATCTGGTTGGAGTGAGATATAAACAGATTCGGGTAATTTCCACCAAAGATCTGGGTCAAGCCGTTGATGTAATTGGGAAAGAACAGATTGACTTGATAATGCTTGATTATGCCTTTATCAAGGTGGCTTTTACTGAAATAAATGCAAATCTCGAATCGCTGAAAACCATCTCCAACAACACGCCTATAATCACATTAACAAACAAAAGTTTAGGAGAGAAACCCGAAAGTACATCAACCTTCTCTTTTACTGATAACCTATTCAAACCGTTTAAGCCAGCCTCTTTGTACGTAATTATTGACAGGTTTTTGGCCGAACAACAAATTGAGGCAACAGCGGAAGAGGTATTCATTAAGCCCGATTGGGCAAATTTCAGGCACATTGATGTGCATATTCTTTGTCAATCCTATTCTTCCAATAAGGAAAAGGTGGTTAAAATACTTAAACTTTACCCTGAGCATATCAATTTACAACTGCATAAAATCAATAGTAGTTTCAGAAAAGCAAATGTAAACACACTTCTTGAAGATTTTCAGTCACTTCGGACTTCTTTCGTTTACTTTGCAGGGAAGGAAGTCGTTTCAACAATCGATAAAACCATTGAATTTGTTGAAAAAGGCGACTTTGTATCGGGAAAAGAAAGCCTGGAGCGTTTGCAAAAGCAGTGGTCTTTTATGGCCGATGAAATAGAGAACTTGTAAATAAAGTTGTATGGCTTGTGCATTGGTAATGTACCCTTTTCTGTTGACGTCAATTTTCGCTGCACCGAATGTTGACTCACTGAAGCATGCACTTGTCAAATCTCCTTATAATGAGTCGATTGTAATTTACAATCAACTGGCGGATTATTACACAGGACAAAAACCCGATTCCACTTTTTATTTCTACCAGCAGGCCATTGATTTAGCAACGAATGCCAATGATACTACCATGGTTTTAACCTTGTTGATGAAACAGGTCAAACAGCTCGAAGAATCAGGCCGCATTAGCGAGTCGGTTCAACAACTTGGTATTATCGATAAGTTTATTAGCCAAGAATTAAAACCCGATTTCTTAATTGTTGTTGAGAAAACGAAAGGTCGTGTCTATTGGAAAGCAAGGGATTTTGGGGCAGCCTTCCAATCGTTTACTCGACTTGGGCAAATCGCCAGGAATATTTCTGATCCCGAAAATGAGGCCATTGCATTCAATAACCTGGGGTTAATTCACGGCGAAACGGGGCATTTTGACTCAGCCCTTGTCATGCACAACAGGGCTCTTGAACATTACAAAAAGATGCAGGATACTCAAAATGTCTCAGCAACCTTCAATCTAATTGGGAATGCTTGCTTACGACTCAATAAGTTCGATGAAGCAATTTTTAATTACAACCAATCGGTGCATTTCTCTGCACAAATTGCCGACTCGGCCGGAATAGCAAGGACTTTGAATAATTTATCAAGAACTCTGGCACGCAATGGAAGAACCGAAGAAGCTATTTTCCATTTAAACCGGGCCTTAAATATATGGCAAAGCTTGGGCGATAATTCAAATATGGCAGTTATTTACAACGAGCTTGGCGCAACTTACCGAAATGCCAATAACTACACCAAAGCATTGGAAAACTTTCAATTAGCTCTACAAATTCGTCGCGAAATATCCGATATTCAGCAAATTGCCGCAACATTAAACAATATCGGGACTATCTACAAGGACATTAACATGCCTGAAACTGCACTTGAATACTATGAGGAAGCCTTAACAATGCACCAGGGACTGTCCAACGAATCGCTTATAGCTTTGAGTCTTAATTATATAGGTGGAATATATTATAAAAAAGGCCAGTTTGATCATGCCCTTGATTATTATTTGAGTGCCCTTGGTTATTATGAGGTTATTGACGATAAAATTGAGAATGCCCGGATTCAAAACAACATTGCCCTTATGTACAAAAACCTGGGTAATTTCGAAAAATCGCTTGAATATTATGGCCGATCGCTGGAGTTATACCAACAGCTGACCGATCATAAAAGTACCGCCGATATTCTCAACAACATTGGAAATCTTTACCTGGTGCAAAAGAAACTGAAGTTGGCAAAAGAATATTTTATACAATCGCAACAAATCAGGAAAAACATTCGGGACTACAAAGGGTTGGCCCGGTCTAATTTTGATATAGCGATTGCCGAATCAGAAAGTAAACGTTACAAGGAGGCTCTGAAACTTTTAAACATTTCCTGGAACGAGACCCGGGTTGATTTGGGATACGAAATGCGCCGTAATTTGGCAAAACGTATGTCTGAACTTTTCGAGGTTGAAAGGGATTTTAAAGCCGCTTTGCGGTTCCGGAAATTTTATGAATCGTACTATGACAGCCTCATTAATCAGGATTTGTTGTTAAAGCTAACCGAAGTTAAAACACAAAACGAAGCCGAAAGGCTTCAATTTATAAGAACCTTCGAAATTGAGAAAAAAGAAGCCGAGGTGAAGGCCATCCTACGCGAGCAACAGGCTAAAGAACAAATGTTAATAACCGAAAACCGTCTGCAAAAGTTTATCCGTAACTTGTTTATGCTCCTCACTATAGCAGCCATTATAATAGCTCTTTTACTCTTCTCCCGCTTTCGGAATAAAAACAGAATAAATGCAGAGCTTAAAATGGCCAATGAACATCTTCAGAAACTAAACGATGAACTAAATCATAGCCGCGAGCAGTTAAACCTTTCAGGTCAAACGAAGGATAAACTTTTGAATATTATTCTCCATGACCTGAAGAATCCTTTTATTTCTTTTCTGCACGCTGCCGAGCTCACTACTACACGCATTTCTGGTGATAGTTCTTCCGAAATTGTACGATCTTTTATTCAATCATCCTCAGCAATGTACACTCTTTTGGAAACTTTGATTAATTGGTCAAAGCAACATTCAAACACCATTGAACCACAATTCAATACTGTCAATCCCCATGTCCTTGTCAACGAGGTTTTGGAACTTTATCGGTTCCAGGCAGCTGTTAGAAACGTAACCCTAATAAACAGGTTACCCCGGGACTTGAGCATGTATTGCGATACGATTATGTTTTCCTTTATTATTAGAAATTTGGTCGGATATTCCTTGCAAACTGTTAAGGAAAACAAGTTTATTACCGTCAATTACAATCTTGATCCTACCTGTCACAAAATCTCAATTGCCGATGACGGCGACGGGATTCCCAATCAGAAAATTGTTAAATTACTGAACAGCAACGAAGAAATCAGTGATACACATTTACTAGCCGTACCTGAGTCAGGAGTAGGGCTGTATTTTTGCCGCGAATTTGTAAAACAATGGCAAGGTGAATTTTTCGTCGATTGTAAAGTCAACAAAGGAACAACTTTTGAGTTCACTATACCAATAAACGCAGACAAGTAAATATCCAGAAAGACGCACCAATGAACAATATTCTTACAGCCGTACTGCTGATTTTGAGTTTGCAACCTACCTTTGCAAAATTACAGGATACTCTACCCAATAATCTTACCGGAGTTGGGCGAGTAGCCCTTCTTAATGATTATGCCAGAAATTTCTTAGAGACTGACCCGGAAAAAAGCCGCGAGTTTTCAATCAAAGCCAAAGAACTTGCTGACGCCTTGGGGGAAAACCAGGAATTGTCAAATGCCTTAAACTATATTGGCTTATCGTATTACAACCAGAAGATGTACGATGACGCCATAAGTTACTATCAGCAGGCGCTTCGGGTCTCTTTGCGCCTTGGTGCCCGCGACAGGGTGGGAAACCTGTTTCAGAAAATTGGGATGTCTTTTTTGCAGTTAAAAAGCTATAGCAAGGCCATTTTTTACTATCAACAAACAGTCAGGGTTTTTGAACAGCTTGGCTATGAGGATCAAATTGCTAACACATACTTCGAGCTTGGCGTTGTTTTTTTTCTGGCAAAAGAATATTCAAATTCGGTTGACGCATTGAGTTCCTCCATTGACAGCTTTACGAAAATTGACAATCCAAGGGGAAAAGCAAAAGCGTACAACCAATTGGGCCTTACATTCGAGGAAATGGGAAATTTCAAGAAAGCCTTGTTGCATTTTCAGCAAGCCCTCGAAATTCACCAGCTATTTCATAACCCAGACCAAATAGCCTTTATGCTAAATAACATGGGCAGAATTTACATCAAGCTTAGTCTGTTTGACGAGGCGGAAGCCGTTCTAAAACAGGCTCTTAGCTACTGTAGTGCCGATTATGCCGAGCTACAGTCACGGTTGCATTTGAATTTGGGAAAAATTGCTTTCATGCGAAAACAATATGCGCAAGCCGAAACTGAGTATAACAAATCGTTTGACATTGCTGACAGCTTGAAAAACAGAATTTTGCTTACCGACATTTATCACAACTATTATAATTTGTTTTATGCCACCAATGATAGCCGGCGAGCGCTCGAATATTATCAGAATTACGTATCGCTTAAAGATACTACTGCCCTTGAACAGGATCAACCCAAGTCGGTCGCATACAGATCAATGTCCGCTGACGAAGAGAATTTGTTCGTATCAATAATGGTGATACAACTACTGATAATTGTCGGTTTATTAATCTTTGTGGTACGACTGAAAAAGCAGCGCGACAAAGCATACGAACTGATGCAGGAACATAATATTCCCGGTAAAAGTTAGTCAATAAAGGTTATAAACTCTTCAGCCTCCTGTTTTGTGCACCCCATAATGGCCACAAAAATCAACCACTGATTATCAAT
>JBBISE010000165.1:0-7615 GCA_037441445.1 Salinivirgaceae bacterium | reverse complement strand
ACTTTAATCATGCTCTTGTGTGTCGGAAAATCGGTTGTCGGCATGGGCGTTTCATATGTTTATAATTTCGTTAAATGCTGACTGTCTGAATGTTGAGCCCCTCCGGGGCTCCAACTAACAAGGGGCGTTTCTTGCCCCGGGTTGCCACCCGGGGTTATTCATATTCAACCCCATTCGGGGTTGGAGAAAGGCGGTACTTGTCCTTGAATCATGCTCTTGTGTGTATGTTTTTAAAAGTCGTGGACGGTTCATGTTCATTAAATTACTTGGTGATAGAGAAAGGCAGCGTGCTGCATCTGAACTTCAAAAATCGTACATCATTAATCCTTGTTCGATATTCAATTTTAGAAAAGTATCCTCCACTGTGGTATTACCATGAGCTTTGTCTGATACACCTCGGTTACCTCGCCGGTTTGTTTGTTGAACTTATCCTGCTGAATGTTCTTGGCATTGAACAGGTTGGTTATTTCCAATGCCCATTCCTGAGTGATTCGTCTCCCGCTCATTTTAAAACCAATCTTCAAATCGGTTTTTGCAAAATCTTTCATCTTGACAGAGAACGCTTTATCCTCTTCCCACACCCTCTCCAAAAAGGGAGTTCCCTCAATTGGTTCGGTGTGCCAGGGAGTAGTACGTTTTCCTCCGGCATAGGTGGTTTTCAGGTCAAAGGACAGAGCTTTACGCGACTCGCCACCCTTGAAAACAAACTCTTTTCCCACTAAGCCGTTAACAACGAAATTGCTATTGAAGGCTGTGTTGTATTCGCGGCCATCGCTGCCAGTGTATTTCGAATCGAATAAAGAACCGGTGATGAGAAAATAAAAACCATTGTTTAGGAAGCGTTCAATGGTCACCTCGACACCATAATTTTCGCCTTTTCCTTTGTTGCTTAGAAATTCAGGCGTTGAAAAAACGAAAGAGGCTCCGTTGTTTAGCATAGAAAATGAATTGCTCTCGACAGCATCAATGGGTACATCAAAAAGATGCTGATAATAAACTTCGGTTTTGATGCGTGTGAATTCGTTGATTTTTAAATCATTTCCTAAAACCACATGATGGCTTTTTGTCAACCCTAAATCTGCGTTGGTTTGCACGCCGGTGGTATCTTTGTAAAAATAGGAGAAGATGGGCGAAATCTGACTATGCAATCCATAGCCGGCATGAAAACTAAGATTCGACGTTGCAAAATACTTTACGCCAAACCGAGGTTCAACCGATTGGGAATTGTTGTGCATAAATTGCTGAAAATGAACCCCTCCTGTTAATGTTACTTTGTCGCTTGGGCGATACTGGTGTTGCACGAATGTTTGAAGCAATCCGGTTGAACCGTTGTAATCGTACTGAGGATAAAACACACCATTGCGCAAAGTACTGTCTTTCAAATCTCCCAGAATTGAATTCCAACGTACTCCGACTTTGGTAAGGTTACGAGAATTGAACCTTTTATTCAGGACATACGAGCCTGTAACACGACTGTCCTGATAGTTGCTTCCGTAAACGCGTACTTTATCGTTGTTTGGGGGAGTCAACGTGTCAACCTCGTTTATCATAATTTGGGTTGATGCCGAGAGAGTTAGTTTCGAAAACATAGTAGGACTGAAATGATAAACCTGCGTTAACCCTACGACGCCCATATCGGTTCCGCTGGTAATGTCCATTCCCTCGCCGCCATAATAATTAATGGGTTCGCCGGTTGTGTCGCGTTCGCTTTCCCAGATTTTAATGTCACTGATCCCCCCAAGCCCAAAAATGGAGATATCGCCCACCTTTGTTGATGGGAAATTGAGTTTGAACGACAAATCCTGGTAGTACGGTACGCCCATGGTTCCAAAGTCCATTCCCAGAGCAGAAAAAACAGCCATGGTTGAATAACGGTAGTTTACCAAAAATGACGATTTTTCCGTAAGGTGAAGGGGGCCTTCGGCTCCCAGTTCAAATCCGTTGAACCCGATTTGTCCCAGAAATTCATATTTTTCGTTGTTTCCGGAACGCATCCTGAGGTCAAAAACACCCGATGTGGCGTTTCCGTATTCGGCAGGAAAGGCGCTGGTCATGAAGTCGGAATTTTCCAACAGCGTGTTGTTGAGCATGCTAACAGGGCCACCGGTGGTTCCTGACATTCCCCAATGGTTAGGGCTGGGAATATCAACTCCTTCAAAACGCCACAACAAACCCATGGGCGAGTTTCCTCGAATGATGATGTCGTTGCGCGAGTCGTCAACACCCAAAACCCCGGCATAGTTAGCGGCCATTCGGGCGACATCGTTGCGGCTTCCGGCATAGCGTTCGGTTTCTTCAACCGTAAAGCTGCGGGCACTGACAGTGGCCATTTTGTTGATGGAACCGGTTTTGTCGGCCTGAGCCACAATGGTTACTTCCTGACCCTGAATGGCCGATTCTTCCATGTCGATATTCAGCACCAACTCCTTACCTGTCTGAAGGTTAAGATTGTTTAGTATGACGTCGTGATATCCCATGTAGGTAATTTTTAGTGATATACGACCAATCTCGACGTTTTCGATACGGAAATAACCGTTTTCGTCTGTGGCAGTGCCCCTCAAGGGCTCAGCATCCAATAAAACAACATTTACACCAGGAAGGCTTATGCGCATGTTTTTATCCGTGACACGTCCACGAACGGTTTGGGTTGGCAGGTTGATGTCTGCCCTGGCTGAATTCAGCAAAAGGGTTAATAACAGTACAAGAATTGCTGGTTTCATTTTTTTAGGTTTTAGGTGTTTAGGAATTAGGTGTCTAGTAATTAGGTATTAGGTTTTTAGGGATTAGGTTTAAGGGTTAAGAATTTTTGATGATACAAAGAAACTATGGTTCAGGAAATAATCAAAATCGGATTCGACAGAACGGAAAAAACAGGGAGTGAAACGGACAACTTTTGAGGTTGTGATGTCCGAAATCGAACAATATTAAGCGTTCTACAACCGATTGCCGGTTTGGTATATTTCTGATAATCAATAACGTTTTAAAAAATGGATTGACCTTTGATATGTGTGGCGTTAATTAATTGTTAACCCTTAAAAGAGATTTCATTATGAGAACCCTCAACTTATTTGCGTTATCTTTGTTGACACTATCTTTCTTTAATTGTTCGACAAAAATGCAAAATAACGCTATTGACCCTAAAAACCTTGATTTGACAGCCAATCCGGCGCAAGACTTTAACCAGTATGCCAACGGCGGATGGATGAAAAACAACCCCATTCCCGAGGATAAGGCCAGCTACAACACCTTTACCGAGTTGCGCGATGCCAACGAGAAAAAAGTTAGAGCCATTGTCGATGAGTTGCTTGCCAAAGAATTTGAAACCGGCTCGGTTGAACGTAAAATCAGCGACATGTTTAATACCGGTATGGACAGCACTGCCTTGAATACAACAGGGTTCGCTCCGTTAATTCCGTATTTTAAGCAAATTGATGCGTTGACTGATCTGAACCAAATGCAAAGTTTGGTACAGCAGCTGCGGGTTGATGGTGTTTCTACCCTGTTCAGTTTTTATGGATCGCCTGACCGGAAGAATTCGGACATGCAAATTGCCAACCTGCACCAGGGCGGATACAACCTGGGAAACCGCGACTACTATTTCGATCAGGACGATAGAACCAAAGAAATTCGCGAGGCCTATAAAATGCACATTAGCAGGCAACTTCAAAACGCAGGAATCGAGTCTGACCAAGCTGACAAAGCCTCAAACATTATTTTTGACATTGAAACAAAGCTGGCATCAAAGGCCTACACTAATACCGAGATGCGTGACCCTGTCCGCAATTACAACAAAATGAGCGTTGCCGATGTGCAGAAATTGGCCCCTGATTTTGACTTTACGTTGTTTTTTGAACGTTCCGGCTTGCCCTCGCTTCAGGAAGTGAATGTTGGGAACCCTGAATTTTTCAGAAATTTTAATCAAATTCTGAAATCAACCCCCATCGACAATTGGAAATGGTATATGAAATGGAATGTAATTGCCAAGAACGCAGGATTCCTGAGCGATGCCTTTGTCAACGAGAGTTTCGAGTTTTATGGCAAAACCATGTCGGGCAGCGAGAAAATACGCCCTCGTTGGAAACGGGTGTTGGAGGCTGTTAATTCGACCCTTGACGAAGCCATTGGTCAGATTTACGTGAAGAAATATTTTCCGCCACAATCGAAACAACGCATGTTGGAATTGGTTGGAAACCTGAAATCTGCCTTTGGCAAGCGCATTCAAAATCTGGCATGGATGAGCGACGAAACCAAAGCAAAAGCCTTAGACAAGTTAGCCTCCATGAACGTAAAAATTGGGTATCCCGACAAGTGGAAAGACTACACAACCCTGGAAATTCAGCACGACAGCTATTTAACAAATGTTATCAGAGCCCGCCGATGGTTTTATCAGGATATGATTCGCCGCATTGACAAGCCGGTTGACAAAACGGAGTGGGCTATGCCACCGCAAACCGTAAATGCCTATTATCATCCACTAAATAACGAAATTGCTTTCCCCGCAGCTATCCTTCAACCGCCATTCTTCTTTGCTGATGCCGACGATGCTGTTAATTACGGCGCTATTGGTGTGGTTATTGGCCACGAAATGACGCATGGTTTTGACGACAAAGGCCGCATGTTCGATAAAACTGGAAACATGACCAACTGGTGGACCGATGACGATAAAACACGTTTCGAGGAACGGACAAAACTTCTTGTCGATCAGTTCAATAAAGTAAATGTCATTGATGAATTGTTTGCCAACGGCGAGTTTTCTTTGGGCGAAAATATTGCCGACCTGGGCGGTTTAAATATCAGCTATACAGCGTACAGCAAGACCGAAGAATACAAAGCCGGTAAAAAAATTGCCGGATTTACACCACAACAGCGCTTTTTCTTAGCCTACGGGCATGTTTGGGCACAAAACCTACGCGATAAAGAAAAAATCCGTCTGACCAAAGAAGACGAACACTCATTGGGTTGCAACCGCACAAACGAACCGTTGCGTCTGTTGCCCGAATTTCATCGTGCCTTTGGGGTAAAAGAAGGCGATTATATGTTTATGCCTGTGGAGCTGAGGGCTACTATTTGGTAGAAAATATTTATTTATTCATCTGACAACCACGGGAATAAACCCGTGGTTATTGATATTCAGAAACTTAATTGGCTTTGACCAAAAACAATCCGAATTTCAGAGTAGGCTAAAATTGAAAAAAATATTGCTGTTTTTTCGAATGAAATTGTATTTTTGTGAACCTTGTAATGGCTTGTAAAAACAAATCGTTTCATTTTAAAAAAAACACAATGAATATAGAACTTGATTTACAAAAGATAGCATTATTCTGTGAAGAAAAAAGGGATGAAGACTTCGAGTTTCGTTCCTTTTTGCAATCGATGGACAGCAGACGGGTGGATAAGGTTGCACACCAATTATATGCCCTAATATCGAAACAAATTGATTGTACGGAATGCGGGAATTGTTGCATTGTTCTAAAGGCTGGCCTGACAGATAAAGAAATCGCCAAATTGGCCAAACTGGAAAATGTAACCGTAGATTTTTACCGGGAAAACTATTTGTCGAATGAGCAGGACGAAGACGTTACCTATTTAAAAAGCCAACCATGCCGCTATCTGGTGGATAAGAAATGCTCCATTTACGAACACCGGCCAAAAGAATGTCGTGATTTCCCGAACGTTCATAAGCCCTATTTTGTAACCCGCAGTTGGGGAATGATCGACAACAGCAGCGTTTGCCCCATAGTTTTTAATGTTTTCGAGCAAATGAAAGCGGAATTTGGGTTTCGAAGCCGTTACCGAAGGAGATAAGCAAAATGTCAGTCAATGCTCCAATCAACAGCACTTTGACCGTTTTTTACCAGAATTTCGTTTGTTTTCGAAAAATGACGACACCCAAGAAAACCCCGACTTGCTGACAGCGGAGAAGGATGCGGAGCTTTTAAAACAAAATGCTTCGACGTGTCTATAATTTGCTCTTTGGCCTGTGCATAGGCTCCCCACAGCAGAAAAACAATACCGGTGCGCTGTTCGGAAAGTTTCATTATGGCAGCATCGGTGAATGTTTCCCAACCTTGTTTTTGATGCGATCCGGCTTGATTTGCCCTTACCGTTAATGTTGCGTTCAGCAGAAGAACCCCTTGTTCTGTCCATTTTTCAAGATTTCCATGGGTGGCAACGGGAATGTTCAAATCGGCTAGCAACTCCTTGTAAATATTGACCAGCGATGGCGGTTTCTGAATTCCTTTGGGAACCGAAAAACACAAACCGTGCGCTTGTCCGGGCCCATGATAGGGATCTTGTCCCAGTATTACAACCTTCACCTTATCGAACGGTGTGGCATCAAAGGCTGCAAAAATGCGGTTTCCGGGAGGGAAAATAGTGTGTTGCTGTTTTTCTTTAACCAAAAATTCCTTCAGGTTTTTGAAATAGGGTTTTAAAAACTCATCGGATAGTACCGCTTTCCAACTTTGCTCAATTTTAGGGTTTATTTCGTCCATGTAGGTTGATTTGTTTTGCATTGCAAATATAGTGATTTTTGCACTAGCCACACGGCTTCGAATGGCTTGAAATTGGTGTTGTGAACTAAGAAAAGTTTTTTTTATAGTAGAAAATCAATTTAATAAGAAATTTTTTATCAAAAAAAAAATCGGAAAAAGTATACATGTATTAAAATAACTATATCAAATTGTTATGCAATTAAATACAAATTGATCTATTGATGTATTTGTTTTCAATTAAAAGGCTGTACAATTCGGCACTGAGAGCTTTCTATCATTCCATGATTCTCGGGTTGAATTGCGCCTCAACTAACAACAAAAATCAACAAACATGAAAAACATTTTAGCATTTGGTTTATTGGCATTAATGATTGCCACAACCGGAATTACTAACCAAGTAAACGCTCAAAGTGAAGAGCAAGTAGGTATTTGTCTGAATTACTCATTGGAAAATATTCCAATGCATTATCGCAGTTGGGATGCTGTTTTAACCATCGAATTCCCTGAAATTAATCACCGTGATCGTTGGAATTATCGACTTCCTTCAGGTTCAGATTTCAATTCTTTCTATTTTTTGAAAGAAGTGGAAGAATATAAAGGGTTGGTTACTCTACGAGTTACTCTTTATAGAAATGGCTGTCCACAACACCAGGGTTGCGTTTCAAAAGTAGGTTATTGGAATGCATGGACGGACCAGGCTCCAATTGTTATTTCTGAATGGATACCTACCGGTAAATAAGTTTCGATATTGTGTATGTAGTTGCAGCACCTTTACTTCGGAAATAGTTCTTCTTGTTGGAATGATCAGGATTTGTTAATAATTTCCGTATATTAAATGTAGCCCGATGTTGACGAGTATCTCTGAAGACATCGGGTTTTTTAGTTTCTGAAGTTGTGAAAAAAACGAGTTGTATTTATCTGATAATGAATTTTATAATTTAAAGAACGATGTTTTATTCATTCGAGTGAACAATTCTTATTTCAGGTTGTATTGCTCATACTAAAGTGAATTTATAAATAGTCCATTTTTTGTGATTTGATTTTTTTATTACCTTTGGACTATAAAATAATTCATACATATGGCTTCACCAAAAGTAATACCTGTTAAAGAAAGCGTTGAG
>JBBISE010000164.1:0-7732 GCA_037441445.1 Salinivirgaceae bacterium | reverse complement strand
AAGTCGGGAAATCTTAAACTTTACACCCAACAACGTGGTGAAACTTTACATATAGTCTTATTTCTGTGCCTGTTACAAATTATTCAGAAAAACGGGGAAATTGGCAGAAGCCGGAAGGTTCATTTTTTTGCGTAAACGATATCGATGCAGTTCAACACCACGGTAACCAATATTCATTAATGGGGCTATTTCTTTTGATGAAAGGTTCATTTTCAAAAAGATAGCAAGTTTAATATCTTTGGATGTAAGCACCGGATAGTGGGCTGTTAGCTTTCTTACGAAATCCTCATTGCTCTTTAACAGATTGTTTTCAAACGACTTCCATTCATTTTTACTGATATGGTTGGCTTTTATGATTTTTGCTATCTGTCCTTTAATGTCATCCGGGGACGACGCCGCATTAATTACTGTCTGAATTTTATCTAAAAGCTCGGTTTGCTTGACCAGGGTTAATGACTTTCCAGCCAATTCATTTGCCTTTATTTGTACCTGACTTTTGAGGAGTTCTTTTTCATATTCTTCTGTTTTTAATCGGCTGGAGGCAAGCAACTCCAACCGGGCAATTTCATTCTGGTGTTTTAATTCCTCCTCGCGAAGCTGCAACCGTTGCCGGAATTTCAGTTTGTTCCAACGATAATAGATAAACAACCCCAGAACCAGGATCAAACAATAGAGAACAATCATCCAGGGGGAAACATACGGCGGATAGGCCACTCTCCAACGAAAAGCTGCAAGTTCCTGAAATTTAAAACCATCCTGGAAATATGCTGTCAGAATATAGCTTCCTCCCTGCATATTTCTTAGCTCAAGGACATCCTTGTCTAAAGGTTGAATTGGGTCATTGTTGATTTTATAGCTTATGGGAACCTTTTTATTGCCGTAATATGGTGACACAAAATCGAAATTCAGGTTTGCATTATTAGGCACCTTTGTTCCTTGTTCAATGATAGTTGCATCAACACGAACCTCAATTTCAACCTGCTTCTCATTATAGGGTTTAATATTTTTGTCAATCAGCATAAAACCATCATCAAGGTTTACGAGAAAGTGGTTTCCATACTCGAAAAATTTGGTTTCTTTATTTATCAGTCGCCCCTTGTAATATTTTAAGGGGATTAGTCGCCATGAAAATTTATCTGCTTGATTTTTCAACAAATACAACTTTTCGTTTTTTATGACAGCAAACAAGGAATCAGAAACGGGAATAATCTCATCAATATCCCTGAAATGCATGTTAAACAAAGTGTATTTCTCGAGTCTACCTGTAATTCGATCGTAAAAATACCACGTGTTGTCAATATAAAAGAGAGGCTGATTTTTGAATTCAAAAATCTTTACCCCAAAATCTTTCTCAATACCCTGTTTATGAGTAATGTTTTCTATTGACAAAAGCGTGAAATCGGTATCGAATGTCATAACTGACAAACCTTTACTGCTGTATGATGCGATAATTTCATTTGCGGAAATTTGCACAAAATCCTTGATAGGATTTGTGGGTATTGCAAGACGTTTGTTTTTTGTGATATCCTGATTGGACTCAAAACGAACCATACCTGTGTAATTTGCCTGAAAAAAACCGCTCCGGTAAACATCTCTCTTAACTTGCCACCCTCCGGTCGCTTCGTTTATTTTCTCAAATCCATTCTCGGAAAGTAAAAAAGTACCATCATTATGGCCTACTAAATAATTTTGCCCCGTCCGGAAGATGTTCCATACCTGACCTTGTGAATTTTCAACCATATTCAGTTTTTGATCTGTATAATCAAAAACGCCATGATTCGAACCCAATAAAAAACCCTTGTCAGTCAGTGCAATGGAATAAACCGAACCTAGCATTCCGCTCCTGTCGGTAAATAAGCTGTACGGTGAATTTACCTCTACATGAGCTATTCCATTGTCAAGGCCAAGCCAAAGGTCATTCTCCTTGTCTTGAAAAATGCTAAGAATAGAATTGTTGAGTATTCCTGAATTGCGGTTTATGTTGAAATACTGCCCACCAGACAAGTCCACAATGTACAAACCTCTGGAAGCAGTGCCAATGGCGACTCTGTGCTCATCAATAAATTTGGCAGTAATAATTAATTCATTGTTTAATTGTTGATTAATTGTATGTCCCCATGCTCCCAAAGCCCCGTTTGAGCAGACAAAAACCCCCGATTTATGGGTAAAGAAATAGGTTTTGCCTTGTTTTTCGTCGATGTGATGGACAATGTGACCTTGAAGAAGGTTCCACTTTTTTACCTGAATAAACTCATCGTTGGTATATTCAAAAATTCCCCTGTCAATGGTAGCAGCATAGAGTTTGCTTTCCACAACATAACAATAGGAAATCTGACCTGGTAGCTTCACTTCTGAAATTTCACCGCCCGAGTAATGAAAAAAAACATTAAAACCCTGAAAAAACAATTTTCCTTCGAATTCGAAAATCTTCCATATTTCCGAGTTTCTGGAACTTTCGGTAAAAAAGTTCTTGCCCTCGGAAAGGGAAGTGTATTGCAACAATCCGTTTTTTCTGTTCCAATACCCGAATTCGGTCAATGAACCCGTAAAAACCGTATCATTGCGAACAAACACAGAACGGATAATGGTTCGGTTGGGCAGTGAATATTTTTCCCATCGTACCCCATTGTAGCGCATGAGATAAAGGTTATTTGCGAAATAAAGAGCGGCATCAGAACCTTGGGCAATACTCCAAATCTGGTTTTCGCCCCTGTAATCCTGCTTTGAGAAGTTTTCAATGAAAGGCAGGATTTGCTGGCCGACAAGGTAAACATGCGCGACAAAGAAACATAAAAACAGACTGGCTCTCTTTGCATTCATGCTAGATTATAACCGGGGTAGATGAAGAACCATTTATCATGTTGGCTTAATTCTGCTAACCATTCTGAAAAACAAGCGTGGAAAGAACCGTTTGATGTGCACCATAAGTAACTCCTTACCTCCGATTAACACCTCGGGCTCCCTTTTTTTAATAGCACTTAGATAGATTTTTGCACATTTTTCTGCTGTTATTCCACCAGCCTGACCCGGATCCATGGTTCCATGTGCCGTTCCGTCTGATTTCAGGGCGTTTACTGATATGTTGGTATTCACCCTGCCGGGGTAGGCAATGGTTACCGAAATGTTGTGTGGCAGCATCTCTATTCTAAGGGTCTCAAAAAATCCCTGGATTGCATGTTTTGCCGAGGCATAAGCTGACCGCAAAGGAAACCCAAACTTGCCGGAAATACTACTGGTGGCTGCAATGTACCCTTCTTTGGCCTCCATCATTTTAGGTAAAACCGTTTTGGTTATCAGTACATACGAAAAGAAGTCAATTTCCATTATTTTCCGGTGCAAATCCATTGATGTTTCAGCAATGAGCGACCTTTGGCTGATTCCCCCGTTGTGAACCAACAGAAAGGGTGTTCCATAATCACTTAAGATTTCCTGTGCTGTTTTCTGCACTTCATAGGGTTTTGAAAGATCAAAAGCTACTAATTTGCAATAGTTTGTATATTTCGCACACATTTTATGAACACGCTCAAGCTCGTGCGGCTGGTTTGACGACAAAATCAAATTAGCCCCTTGTTTAGCCAATTCCAATGCCAATGCCTCACCAATTCCCGATGACGCTCCGGTAATCCAACACAGTTTATTTTTAAAGATACTCATTTTTTTCTTCGTTATATAATTGCTTAAGCGGGTGTGTACATGATTTCGGCTCCCGGTCCTAAAGGAAGTCCAACTATTACCCATAAAATTATTAAAGCTGTCCAAAACAGAGTGAACGCGATGGAATAGGGCAACATAGTAGAAATCAGGGTGCCAACTCCGGCATTCTTATCGTATTTCTCAAAATAGACAATAATGAGGGCAAAAAAGCTCATCATGGGCGAAATTACATTGGTTACACTGTCGCCAATGCGAAAAACAGCTTGTGATAACTCGGGAGAATAGCCCAGGAGCATGAAAATAGGGATAAAAACGGGGCCCAGGATTGCCCATTTGGCTGAAGCGCTCCCCATAAAAAGATTAATAAATCCCGAAAACAGAATAAATAAAATAAGCAGCGGAATAAGTCCCAAGTTAGCTTGTTGCAGTGCCGAAGCCCCTTTAATGGCAATAACTAACCCTAAGTTGCTCCACTTGAAATAGGCTACAAATTGAGCTGCAAAAAACACGAGAACCAAAAACGCAACCAGCGTTTTAAAACTGTCAACCATTCCTTTTACAACATCCGAGTCGGATTTGAACTTACCAGAAATAAAACCATAAACAATTCCCATGCTCCCGGCTATGAAAAACAGCATACCAATAAAACCCTCCAAAACGGGCGAATGTAAAATTGAATTCCCTGCTCCTCTCAAAAAGCCATTCTCTGGAAGCAAGCCAACAGCAAGGAGAACAATCCAACCAATAATTGTTACAAAAGTCCAGCGTACAGCTTTATTCTCGCGTACCGTTAACCGTTCTATAACCTCCGGTTTAACGTCCCCTTTGTAAGTGCCAAGAAAAGGCTCGACATACCGGTGAGTTATCCAAGTTCCCGCCAAAGCAATGACAATTGTTGAGGCAGACATGAAATAATAATTTGCCGTAGGAAGGACATAGTAGGTTGGATTAATTATTCTGGCAGCTTCCGTGGAAAGCCCTGCAAGCAACGGATCAATAGTCCCGATAAAAATGTTGGCACTAAACCCTCCGGAAACGCCGGCAAACGCCGCTGCCATACCAGCTATTGGGTGACGCCCCATGGAGTGAAAAATGATTCCTCCCAAGGGAATTATGAGCACATAACCCAAATCGGAGGCTATGTTTGAGACTATTCCAGCAAAAACAATAACAAAGGTAATGAGCCGTTTTGGCGATTTTAAAACCAACAAACGTATGACTGCTCCAATCAATCCACTGCTCTCGGCAATACCAATTCCCAAAAGCGCTACCATTACTATCCCCAAAGGGGCAAAACCGGTGTAATTGTCCACCATTTCAAGAATAATCCGGTGCAAGCCCTCTTTCGAAAGTAAGTTGATAATGGAAATGCTTTCCCCCGTTGCCGGGTGAACAGCTGACCAATGAAAAAAATACCCGATAGCCGATAATAGCAGCACCAAAACCGAAAGCCCCAAAAACAACGTTGCAGGATGGGGCAACAAGTTACCTCCCTTTTCAACAAACTTTAAAAATTTCGAGTTCGAAGATTTCTTCATTTCTCGTGGTCTTTATTAAATAACAGTGGTTATTATGCTATATAGGAACGTAAAAGGGCAATCTCATCGGCCCATTTGTCTTCATCGGGGGTTTCCAATATCAACGGGATTTCACAAAAACAACTGTCGGTCATTAACCTGCGGAAAGGTTCCAAACCCAGGATTCCCTCGCCCAGCGGCGCATGGCGGTCAACTCGGCTTCCCAACTCTTTTTTTGTGTCGTTTAGGTGCATTCCTTTCAGATAGCTGAAACCAACAACCTGGTCAAATTCCTTCCATGTGTTTTCCCACCCCTGTGGAGTAAGAATATCGTAACCGGCTGTAAACATGTGGCACGTATCAATACAAACCCCAACACGCGATTTGTCTTCAACATGTCGTATTATAAATGCCAGATGTTCAAACTTGTATCCCAGATTCGAACCCTGACCCGAGGTGTTTTCTATAACGGCGGTTACACCCGAAGTTTTGTCGAGCGCCATGTTGATGCTTTCAGCAATTAACCGAAGCGATTCTTCTTCCGAAATTTCGTTCAGGTGGCTGCCAGGATGAAAGTTAAGTTTTGTAAGGCCAAGCTGTTCGCAACGTTGCATTTCGTCAACAAAAGCCCTGCGCGATTTCTCGAGCCCTTCAGGTTGCGGATGCCCCAGGTTAATAAGGTAACTGTCGTGGGGCAGTATTTGATTTTTGTCGAACCCGTGTTCAGTACAGTGTTCATTAAAAAGGCTTATACTCTCAATGGTCAAGGGTTTAGCCTCCCATTGCCTTTGGTTTTTTATAAACAAAGCAAAAGCGTTTGCATTGATTTTTTTTGCATTCAGAGGTGCATTCTCAACACCACCCGATGCACTAACATGGGCTCCCAGAAAATAGGTTGGCATAATTTTGAAACTTCAAATCGGTCTAACGATCCAAATCATCGAACTCAACATCAGTATAACCCTTATCGGTGGGAACTGCCGGTGATTCATCTTCGGACATTTCCATCTCAAGGTTGTTTTTAATATATGTAAAAACATATTGCAAGCCCTCAATGAATTTTTCGAAATCTTCCTTATACAGAAAAAGTTTATGTTTTTCGTATGAATGTCCGCCGTCTCCTTCGAACCGTTTTTTGCTTTCTGTAATGGTCAAATAATAATCATTTTTCCGAGTCGATTTGACATCAAAGAAATATGTCCTCTTCCCTGCCCGTACTGCTTTTGAGAAAATTTCGTCCCTATCTTTCCCAAACTCCTTGTTCTCACGCCTTTCCATCGTAAACTATTTTTATGGTTTCACCTTGTATGTCAAGGGCAAAAATAAAAATATTTTTTTAAAATGGTTCTATTTTTCCCGAAATGCCGGAAATTTGATATTTTTGCACTCTGAAAATGACATTGCCTGGCAGTGTTCCTACTACCAACATAAACAACAAATGATCAGCAGAAGATTACTCAGAATTAAAGCAATGCACATAGCATTTGCTTATTTTAACACCAGTGACGGAACCCTTAAGTTTTACGAAAACGAACTAAACAATAGCATTCAACGTTTTTATGACCTGTATCATGCCATACTAGGTCTGATAATAGAGGTCAAACACTATGCGGGGCAAAAAACCGAAATCCGAAAAAACAAGTTGCTGGCTACATCCGAAGAACTAAACCCCAACCTGCGATTCCTAAACAACCGGGTTATTGCCGACCTGGAAAAGATGGAAGAGTTGCAAAAATATCTGGCATCCAGAAAAATTGGATGGAATAATTATCCCGAGATTGTTAAACAGGTGTACAACACGCTGGTAAACTCTGAAGTTTATAACGATTACATGAGCAATTCCGTTGACTCGTACAGCAACGACAAACAGATAATCTACTATATTCTTGAACAAATATTGCCAGACAATGTCGAATTGTACCAACTTCTGGAAGAGTTATCCATTTTCTGGAACGATGATATTGAACTGGTGATAACTATGAATATTCGCACCGTGCAAAGGATGAAAGAAACCCGAAGCAGTGCCAACAAACTCCTTCCATTGTTTAAAACCGACGATGATCTGGAATATGTAAAGAAGCTTTTCCGTCAAACTATTGCCAAACACGAAAGAAATCAAAATCTAATAGCCGAACTTTCAAGTAATTGGGAAGCAGAAAGAATTGCCTTAACCGACAGGGTAATATTGGAATTGGCTATTACCGAACTTACTGAGTTTCCTCTGATACCAGTTGCCGTTACCCTGAACGAGTATATTGACATGGCAAAGTATTACAGTACTGAGAAGAGCCACATTTTTGTCAACGGGATTTTGGAAAAAATTATTGACAAATTGACAAAAGAAGGCACAATAAAAAAGGTAGGACGGGGTTTATTGAACGAAGATACAGAAGAATAGAGAACAAACATTAATTTAAAAATTATGAAACGCCCATGCCAACAACAGATTTTTCGACACACAAGGGTATAATCAAAGTTGGCATGAAATTCCTTAGGACCTTAAACCGAAAAATTATAAACATATGAAACGAACATGCCAACCAAATTATGACACACAAGTG
>JBBISE010000163.1:0-7964 GCA_037441445.1 Salinivirgaceae bacterium | reverse complement strand
GAAATTTAAATCAAAGCAAGATTGTTTTAACCAACAACCTTATGAAACTTGACACGTAGGCATAATTGGGCTCAATTTCAATTACTTTCCGAAAATCGTCAATGGCTTTATCGAATAGCTTTTTATCAATATAAGCACTACCTCGGTTGTTGTATGCCAAATAGTTACGTGAATCAATCTGTATCGCCATACTATGGTTCAGAATGGCGGCATCTAACTCGCCTTTTTTCCGGTATGCACTTCCTAAGTTGTTGTATATGATTGGTGATGAATTATTTAACAAGACTGCATTTTTATAATCTTCTATAGCCTCGGTGTACTTTTCCTGCATCCGGTATGCACTTCCCCGGTCGTTGTATATTTCCCAACTGTCTTTTTTTGTTCGCAGAGCAAGGGTGAATGAAGCGATGGCAGCATCATAGTCCCCCTGACGAAAAGCTGCTTGTCCGGAAAGGTAGAATGCTTCGAAACCCAAATAGCCGTTTTGGATAGCTTTGCTTAGATTTTCAATGGCTTGCGGCAATTCTCCCATTTGATAATAGGCGGCTCCAATGGCATATAGGGCTCTATTGTTTTGGGGCTCGGATGTAATTACGATTTTCAATCCATCAATAGCTTTGGGGTAATGTTCCAATGAACTTAATGCCACTGCTTTGTTCTGCCTTGCCCTCAGAAATCCGGGATTGTGCACCAAAGCCTCATCAAAAGCTGCCATGGCCTCAGCATACTTTTTCTCACTCAAAAACTGTACGCCGTTGTTATAGGCAATCTCAGCCTCCTGATTCCCTGCCAAAATAAGGGTGGATGCTGTATCAACCGGGGGTTGGATATCTTCTTCGACCTGTGCCTTAGCAGGTGTGAGATATAACAACAGTAAACAAATCGACAAGTACTTCATGTTTTCAGATTTTATGATAAAAATATACGTTAAATATACGGCTGTTTTTAGTTTTACACAAGCCTTAAAAACAAAAAATCGGGGCTGTCCCCGATTAGAATAAAAAAGAATATTGCAAATTAATTCTATTTGCTTTGCATTTTCTTCAAACTGACCATTTTTATGGCAGTTATAGCGGCCTCAACACCTTTGTTCCCATGCTTCCCTCCTGCACGATCAAGAGCCTGTTGTTGGTTGTTAGGTGTTAACACGCCAAATATCACCGGTTTATTGTTTTTTAACGAAACCTCGGTAATGCCATAAGCTACACCTTGACAAATGAAATCGAAATGCCTTGTCTCCCCTTGTATTACACATCCAAGGGCAATTACAGCATCGATATTGCTTTTTTCAGCCAATAACTGTGAACCAAGGCTAAGCTCAAAACTGCCCGGAACATAGGACAAGAGGATGTCTTCTTCCATTGCGCCATGTAGCAAAAGGGTTTCCACTGTACCTTTGCAAAGGGCCATTGTAATGTCCGTGTTCCATTCCGAAACAACAATACCGAACCGCATTCCTTTAGCCGAAGGCATTTTCGAAAAATCGTATTCCGATAGATTTTTTAAAATTGTTGCCATATCGTTTCATGATTTTTAATAAACAAAAAAGTACCATCCGTAGATGATACTTTTCATTATATTTTACATTCGAAATTACTTTTTGTTTAAGAACTCAACGCGGGCGATATATTTTTCAATACTACGGCCTTCACGACTTTCGGCAAAGTCGGTCTGTATTCTTTTATACGCTTCAAGGGCTTTGTCCAATTTTCCCAATTCTTCGAAGGCAACACCGGCTTTCATTAGGAAAATGGGGGTATTGAATTTATCTTTGGGGTTTTGGGCCGCTTTTACATAAAATTGAACACCTTTAACTACATCTCCCTTTTGCACATAGGCATCGCCAATTGCACCGATTGCCAAAGAAGATAAAATCAAATCATCAGACGAGAATGAATTTAGATGCTTAATGGCATTGTCGTACTCGCCCAGGTTAAGGAATGCAGTCCCTGCATAATATTTTGCCAAATTGGCTGCAGGTGTACCACTATACTCATCAATAATGTAAAGGAAACCGAAATTATTTCCATCGCCATAGAGGGCAAGTTTCATTGAATCCTGTTCGAAATAGCGCTCAGCCTGGTACATGGAAGCTGCGGCTTCAGCCACTTTTGGTTTGTAAATATAATTGTTGTACCCAAAATAACCTAAAACAACTACAACAACGGCAGCAATTACATAGGTTATAATTTTCTGGTTCTTTTCAATAAATTGTTCGGTACGTCCTAATGCCTGTTCAACATTCTCAATTCCGTCGATTTTTTCTTCTTTCTTAGACATATTTATAGGTTTTTTTATTTACAAGGCGCAAAAATAATCCATTTTGTGGCACAATCAAATTTTTGGGATAATTTTTTTCACTGCATTCGATGAGTGAATAATTTTGTTCTATTGTCCGTTTATGTCAAGTCCTTGAAAAACAATAATAACCACCGGTAGGAAGAAACATTTATGTTGAAACAATTACCATTTTGCGACGAAATACCGTTGTAAAATTTTCTATCTTTGTTCGCAGAAACAGAAAGAACAATATAATCATTGTTGAAGATATGCCTACAATTGGAAAAAAGTTCATGATTATTTCGGCTTTAATGGCTGTTATTTTAGCCCTTAATGGGAACACTGATACCACTTTAACCCTGTCGCTCTGTTACCCAGATGCCAACTCGCAGATGAATAATGCCATTTTGGCAAACCTTGCGCCCTCGTTGCCCAAAGAGGGAAATAAATCCTGCCTGAAATACAAGATTGTACTTTCATATGAAATTAGTCAAACCGTTGTAAAGGTTTATTATAAGAATGCAAGGGTTGATCACACTGTGCAATTCCAAAATTTCAGTTTACGCGACCTGATGTTTCCTGTGAATACTACCTTTGAAATAGAGTTTTTTAGTGGCTCAACGCTTATTGATTCAAAGGAAGTGGCTGTTCAGGTCGAACAAAGTGGGTTGTTTTTCACCTATACTATTCCATCGGGCAAATCAGTGTCGCGGGTCAAGGCTAAAATCAGTAAAATTGAGCTCGGGCAAGCCATGTTGGAAAGAATTGTAGCACGCCAACAATTGATTGGTGAGTATTACACTGCCGATGTTCAAATAAAGTTGGCCGAGCAGGAATTGAAAAAGGTTGATCCCAATAAAATCGAAAATAATGAGCAATATAACGATATTACAAGAAAGGTTCTGGCCACAGTTGAGCGAATAAAGGCAAAAAAATTCAACGAGAAGCTCTTTTTAAACGAAAGTGATCCCGTGAAACTGGCTCCCCGACTAAATGCCCTTTACGACCAGGCAATTGTCTCAAAAAATCGTTTGGCAAGCCAAACTGCGAACATGGGTAAAGAATACTATCGGTTGGGCATTGTTTCGCTGGAAAAGAAAGACAGTGTAAATGCTATTCAACTATTTAACAAGGCCATTGAAGTGGAACCCAAAATGGCCATGCCTTATGTAACATTGGCGGCGATTGAAGCCAATCGAAGAAATTTTAGTAAGACTTTTGAATTGATACAATTTGTTGACAAGAATACAACTTGTAATGATTCAACAAAAGCGGCATCAAAATCAATAATTTTCAGCATATTAAATGAAATGGTAGAAGATGCAAGGCTTTCACGTCAACAGAATAATTTTTCAGATGCACTTATACAAATCGACTCCTGCTATAAAATATGTGAATCCATTAGTTTTTTGGAGTGTCCCGGTACGGTTGATATCGAACGCAATTCTATTTACACGTCCTTGCTGGAACAATTTATAAATCAAAATACAAAGATTTTACAATCAAAGAACTATTCTGAATTTATTATAAAAACAGATTCTCTTTATCACTATCAGGAACAAAATGCCAGTTTTTTCACCAACCGGGCATTGGTATTTGAGCATCTAAATCAATCGTATCAGCTATTAATTAAAACTGCAGAAGAAAACTTTTCAGGGAACCCAACGGAATCGTTGGATGCGCTCATGGCATCAAAACGGATTTGCGAAACTTACAACGAAGTTTCTTGCAATCCAAGAGTGAACGATTTAATAAGCAGCGTTTTTGGCAACCTTTATGAATCCATGGTTGATGAAGCGATGTTACTCTTTAATGCTCAAGAATTAGGGGGTGCTGATAGTTTACAACAAAAAGCCTACGAATATTGCCAACAACAAAAACTTTCGATATCAGAAAAACACCTCAAACTCATAAAACTTTTGCAGGAGAATAAATATATAAAAATTATTGATGCCGTTGAAGCCCTTCATTATCGGGGTTGTCAGTCGCTATACATGATCGATTCTGCCATGAGGTTAAGAAGTGTTTATAATTTCGCCCCCAGGGATAACGAAGCAAAGGTGCAAAAATGGGCTGCGGAGCAATGTATTGCACAATCCATTTCAGATGCAGAAAAAAGTTTGATTGCCAAGAACTTCGACCAAGTTACAACTTTTTTAAATAAAGCTGAAAATTTAGCAAAGACACACCAGATAGAATTCGATCAACCCACGGGGGCCAGAATAGCTGAAATCAAAGGCCTATTGGAACAGGGTATCTGCAGTGAGATTAAATTTAGCATTGACGTTCAACTTAATTCCGCTGAAATTCACTTACGTAATTATGAATATCCCTTTGCCTCAGAAGCATTAAAGAAAGCAGCAAGCATAGTCAGAAAAAATGCAAATTGTGGTTTTACCACCGATGATATTGAGGACAAAATAAAATACTATCAGAAACCTGTTGAATTCCAGTTGGAATGGGAAAAAGTAATAGATGATATTCAGCTACACAGATTTGAATTGGCCGCAACTAAAATTCTTGAACTGGAGCAACGTTTTTCTGACAGTGTACTTTCTCCGTACAATTTGCAGATTAAAACCATAATCACGTTCACAAAAGAGTATGATTACACGCCGTTTACTCTTGGGGCCATTGAATATTTGGCCGAACACGGAAAAACCGAAATGGCGCTTGATTTGTTGTATTTTCTGTACGAAAAAGAGGTTCCGGAACACCTTACTGACAACGCACAGGACAAAATGGGCAGGAGCCTTGCCAAACGCGATGTGGCTAAACAAAAAGATGGCAACCCAAAGGATATCGCTTATCAATACATCAGGCACGACGAAAAATGGTTCAAAAAAATGTTAAAATCGTATAAATCACAATGGAAAAAATCAATAGCATCGTAGTTTTCGTTTTTTTAACTGTTTCATCGATACAAGCACAGCAGCCAATTGAGAAAAAAGAAGGAACTACTTTTAGTATAGTACACAAAGAACTGCACATTGAAGGTGGCCTGGAACAGTCTATGATTTACAATGATACGCTGAACCAACGGATGGGCTCAACCCCATTCCTTTCCTTTCATTATCATAATTACATGAACGAAAAGGTAAAGTGGACACTATTTCTTACTCCGGTAGCCATGCACATGACCAAAAACAATAAACAGACTTTACGTGAACGGTATTTTCAAATTGAATCTGGTTTGATGGCAAGTTATAAAATATTTGGCGATTTTTGGGTTTCCGCCGGTCCTGGTTATTCTTACCGACTGTTCAAGGATTACAAACAAGGCGCAAACAGCTACGAAGAAACCAACTTTGAACAACCAGGCATCTTTTTTTGCGGTTCAGTTGATTACTGGTTCAGAACGACAACAGGTGTGCGCTTTACCAGTGTTGTCAGCAAGGAGGGATATTTCCTGAAATTCGGAGTATTCTTGAATTTCAACACAATTTACAAGGCATTGAAATTTTAGTGTCCCCGTTACTTTTACGAATTGTTAAACAATTGTTTTTCGATTCCGATCAAAGCAGTCATGCCCAATATCAACCATTTTTGCCATCCAAAACAGCCATCATTTTTAAAGAGGCGAAAACACGTTTTATCAATTCACTGATATACATACAATTAATAACCACCCAAACTCTTTTTTCTATTTAATCCTCGGGGATTTGATCGTACAAACTATAACGCAACCTGTTGGCCTTCCGAACCATAACCAATCCTTCAATGGCCTGGAAGTGGTTGCGTTGGGGGTTGTAAACATAGGTCTTGAGCGTTAACAATTTATGATCATGATGAATATCCATGAATGGAATGGAGTGATGGATGGTACGGACACCATCAGCATCAAATCCACATTGTGAAGCCTTGGTTCCGCGCCAGTCAACTCTTTCCTCATCAATCCACAAATCGCTGACAACCATTAAATCGTCTGATATTGAATCGGGCTTGAAACGTAAAACAATGTCTATTTCGGACCAACTGTTCATTTTGATGGAATCAAGGTCAAGTTTTGCAATATCCAGAAATTCGCCATTTCCACTATAATTAAACCGCTTTTGAACTATAGTATCCCACTCATTTTGAACATTTTTGCCTACTCTTGAAAAATAATGAAACTCGCCCCTGTCATATTTGTTGGCTAAAATATGACAGGGAAAATGCGATTTTATCATTGACAATGCACCCGAAAGCGTGCCGTTTATCATTATCCCAACAAAAGAAAAGCGGCCATCGTTGAGTTTCTCATGCAGCTCAACCAAAGAACCTGGTGGCGTAAAAATAACTTCACCGGAACATTTCTCAGCTCCTAGCATGGCCGGTATGTATCCGTGGTTTGAAACAAATAACACACCATCATGCCCATTTTCTTCCGATTGAGCGCAAAGGGTTTCCACCGATTTCTTGAACAACCCGTTTCTCATGACGTTATAATGATCTCTGTTATAGATCAAAGTCGTTAAACCAGTTACTAAAATAAGGGCAACAATTGCAAGAGGAAACAGACTTCCTTTTGTTCTAATGAAAGCATTTCCCGAAAACAACAACACTCCAGGAATAGCAAAGAGCATTGTACTTACTTGTAAAACAGAAGAAACGTGTCTGGAATAGAAAAAAGCGGTAAAATAAACAATAAGCCAAATTGATGGAAACATCAACAGAATCCACCTTCGTTCTTTAACAACGAAGTAGGCTGAAGTAATAAACAAAACAATAAAAATCAATGAATAAGCTTTTGAAAAATGGAAACTGTAGTTAAAATAATAGGATAAAAAGTCCCACTCGGGAACGGGAAGCCAATCTCCGATTCCTTTCATGGAAAATTGCTTGTAAAACAGGTCAAGGTGTGGTAGGAATAAAAGCAACGAGCCAAATCCAGTTAAAATGTACGTCTTTACTTTTGCTTTGGGCATGAAGAATAGACCCAATGTATAAAGAACGAAAGCTGTAAATGCCGCAAAATAATGAATGTAAGGGGTGGCCGCCAAACAAATTCCATAGACAATCCAATGCCAGATAACATTTTTGGGGGCTTTAATTATTGTCATTAACGTAAACATAGCCGCCAATACAAAAAATAAGCCCGGAGAATAGGGCCTAGCGACCAATGAATAAAACAAAAAGTATTGTGAAACTGCAGCAAATGCACCGGCAATGAGGCCTGTATAATCGTTCCCCACTTTTCTTCCTATCAAAATAATGAGTACGACACTAAGAATCCCTAACAATAAAAAGGGAATACGAACAATCCAGGGCTCGCTGCCAAATAATTTGACATAACCGTACATAAACACTTGAACACCTGCCGGATGGCCTTCAACCATGACCCCTTTTTCTATCACTTCGCTAAACGATTCGAATTGGGTTCTGTTTATTGCACTGTATTCATCGTGCGTATAAGGAATCTCAAAATAATTGTACAACCTTAACGATGTGGCTATTAAAACAATTATCCAAAACGCTGTCCAGAATGTCTTTTGTGGCATGAGTCGTATGTTTTTGTTGACACAAATGTATGAAAAATAAATTCATCTGGTCAACTCCCTTTACAAAACAGACATACAAGCCACACTTACATGTCTTTATATTTCTCTCATTCTGATTAGGTTTCTCCAATCGAATTGATATCATATTGTTTCAACCCAAAATCCGCATTAGGAAAAAAGTTAAATTTGGAGATTAATTTCTAA
>JBBISE010000162.1:0-8011 GCA_037441445.1 Salinivirgaceae bacterium | reverse complement strand
CGCTGGCAGCCACTGTCGATGCCAACCCAATTATTTCAGGTGCTGAAGTAGAAGAGGGCTCAACCATTGTCTTTACAGCAACGCCAGCCGACGGTTATCGCGTCAAGATGTGGACAATGAATGGAACCCCCGTAGCCGGAAACTCAAGCAACAGTCTGATTGTTAGCAACCTGGACGAGAATATCGATGTTTATGTTGAATTCGAACTTCTGCCAGAAAATCAATACACTGTTACGTTCTCTGTTATCAATGGAAATGGTAGCCTCGAGGCAAGGGTTGATAATGCCCTTATTGCCAGTGGCGACATGATTTACGAAGCAGAAGGCGTTGTGTTTACTGCTCTGCCAAATTACGGCTTCCAGGTAAAAGAATGGATTTTAAACGGTAATGTGGTTGCAGATAATTCTACGAATACGTTTGTAATCAGTTCTTTAATGGAAAATTCCAACGTAACGGTTGAGTTCGAAGCTATTCCGCAGTTTACCCTTACTATTGTAACCGTTGGAAACGGAGATGTTACCGTTGACGGAGAAATTTACAGTCAACCCGTGGTGGCCTTCTCCGGCTCTGAAATTTCACTGGTAGCTGTTCCTGATGCAAGCTGGACATTCGAAGGCTGGACAGGCGATCTTACTTCAACCAATGCCACCGAAACAATAACACTGACGCAGGATATGACCATTACAGCAACGTTTGTTGAAGAAGTGGTTGAATACACACTGACAGTGGTTACTGTGGGAGAAGGTTCTGTAACTGCCAACGGATCAGTCTATACCGGGCCAATTACAGCAGCGCAGGGAACCGAAATCACCCTGTTGGCAACAGCAGCCGATGCTTGGTTATTTGAAGGTTGGACCGGCGATGTAACTAATGCAAACGCTTCGATTGCGGTAACACTTACACAGGATATGACCGTAACAGCCAACTTCCGTGCCTTCGTTTCCGCCACAATCAACCCAACATCGGGCGATTTTAACGAAAACGAACCCGAAGACCTGACTACAGTGATAACATGGAACGATGCACAAACAGTTACATCCATTGTTGTATCGGCATTTGGCGAGCAGTTCACCTTAGTCGAAGGCGAAGATTATACCATTACCGATATCGACGGGGCAACCGCCTTGTTGACATTCGTAATGACGGGAGAGAAGTTCCGCAACGAGAGTTCAAAAGAGCTCGAGGTTATTCCTTGCGAAATATTCTTTGATGCAGGAGAATCAGCTATTTATACCATTAATTACTACTGGGAGGAAATGTACTACGTAATGTTTAATGTAACTTCATCGGGTAGTCCGGTTGAAAATGCACAAATCAACATTGACGGTGGAAACTACTTCACAGACGCTAATGGTCAAACTGAATTGATGTTGATCGATGGATCTTATCCTTTTGAAGTCATTAAAGACAATTACGTTACCTTTGAAGGAACCGTTGTTGTAAATGGAAGCGATCAAACAGTAAATGTCGTTCTTGTTAGTGGAATTAATTCAATTTCAGCAACAACCATCCGTTCTTACCCGAACCCGGTAGTTGACATGTTGACATTGACTCGTGAAACCTCTGAGAACGTCGTAGTTGACATCTATTCTGTTAATGGCTCGCTTGTCCACACCCAAGAATGGACAACTGAAACATTAACCATAAACCTGAACGACCTCAAAACAGGGCTGTTTACCATTCGTGTAACCGGCAATGGAAAAGTGGAAACGTTGAGATTTGTAAAGCAATAAACACCAAACTGTTTTAAACATAAAAGCCTTCCCTTTCCGGGAGGGCTTTTGTGTTTAAATAATTGTATTCAAATTCTGTTCATAAGATTTTAACCACCCGTTAACAATTCCATGATTTTTTTTGTACTTTTGACTTGGGTTAGTTAAAAAATCAATTTGGGTATGATAGAAAAATCGGACTTAAAACAATTGGAAAAGAAGGGAATAAAAACCTCAGACGTTGAACGTCAAATAGAGCAGTTCAAAAAGGGTTTCCCTTACATTAATTTAACAGCTCCGGCAACCACAGGTAACGGAGTTCTTAAAATTGAGGAGGATGCGGTTGAGAAATACCAAAAGCTACATCGCAAGATGTTATCGCACAAGCGAGTTGTGAAATTTGTGCCGGCAAGCGGGGCTGCCACCCGGATGTTTCAAAAAGTATTCGAAATTATTCATCAGTACGACAACAGCTACGACAAGTACCTGAGCCTGTTGGTTGATAGATCGTTCAATTCCATTTTTTATGTTTGCGAGAACATCCAGCTTTTTGCTTTTTATCGCGATTTGGTGGACATAGCCGCTGCCCAGGGAGAAAACCTGGAGGCACGCCTTGCAAAAAAAGACTATGTTTATGCCCTCGATTTGATGTTGTCAGACAAGGGATTAAACTACGGAGCGTTGCCCAAAGGGTTGTTAAAGTTCCACAAATACAAGGAAGGGGCACGCACTGCCGCCGAGGAACATCTGGTCGAAGGCGCCCAATACGCAGCCTGCAACGGGAAAGTAGCCATTCATTTTACGGTTTCGCCCGAACACATGGAGCCTTTCAGGAAACTAATGGAAACGGCCATTCCAAAATTCGAGGAAATGCAGGGTGTCAAATACCACATTGAATATTCAATTCAGGATCCAGCCACCGATACCATTGCCGTAACCAAAGAGAACGAGCCTTTCCGTAACCCCGATGGGAGCATACTGTTCCGACCCGCCGGACACGGAGCTCTTTTAACCAATCTGGGCAAGTTGAACTACGATGTGGTGTTTGTGAAAAATATTGATAACATTGTTACAGACAGGCTGAAGCCTGATACCATAAAGTACAAAGAGATTCTTGGCGGAATCCTGTATGAACTTCAGGATAGGGTTGCCGCCTACATGACCCGTTTGGAAAACCCCGAAAGCATTACTGATTCGACGCTTTCCAAAATGGTCAATTTCTCGCGGAAGAGATTGAACAATCCTTTCCCGTACAAACTGGGCATTGCCACACGACAACAAAAAATTGACTGGTTATGCGAAACAATGAACCGCCCGCTGCGTATCTGTGGAATGGTGCGTAACGAAGGCGAACCCGGTGGAGGTCCGTTCTGGGTTAAGGACGAAAATGGAGTTGAAAGCCTCCAGATTGTCGAGACCTCGCAAATGGATCCAAACAGCAAAAAACACAAGGAATTGCTCAGCAGTGCCACCCACTTTAACCCGGTTGATTTGGTGTGTCACATCACCGACTACAAAGGAAGACCCTTCGATTTGATCAAATTCCGTGATGACAACACAGGGTTTATCAGCTCAAAATCAAAAGACGGAAAAGAACTGAAAGCGCTGGAATTGCCAGGTCTTTGGAATGGTGCCATGGCCAAATGGAACACCGTTTTTGTCGAAGTGCCCATTTCAACCTTTAATCCGGTAAAAACCATCAACGACCTGCTACGCCAGGAACACCTGTACGAAAAAGACCTAATGTCCAGATCGAAACCACAATAAAGTAAAAAGGATAGGGGCTGTCAACATTGGCAGCCTCTTTTTTTTCAGTGTCCATAACCACTCAAAAAAACAAACATGTCAAAATGGCATAAAGAATGGCAGTTCAGACTGACAAGATGGCGCGTTTTTGTATATTTTTTCCACTGGCACACCAATTGCATTATTTGACTCGAAACAATGTAATTGAAAAAGCAAACAATTAAATAACTAAAAGTACAGGAGGAAATAACTATGTTACCACGTGTTTTTACCAACGAACCGAAAATGACCAACCTATTCGAGTCCATTTTCAACGACCAAATGTTCCCATCAATCTACAAGACAGCAAAATCGGGTTGCTCCAGTGTCAATATCATTGACAACGAAAAAGACATAACCCTGCAGGTTGTGGTTCCGGGATACAAAAAAGAGGACATCACCATTGACATGAACAACGACATCCTGACCATTACGGCCAAGGAAAACGAAGAGGTGGAGAAACTGAATTACCTGCGTCGCGAATTTTGCTCGGGTGCCTTTAGCCGCAGCTTTACCATGCCCGATTACCTCGATCAGGAAAAAGTATCGGCTGTGCACGAAAACGGAATTCTTTCCGTAGTCATTGCCAAAAAAGAACAAGCCATTAAGAAAGGGCCACGGCAGATTTCTATCAGCTAATTCGGGTAAACAACAAAAAAAAGGCTGGCCGACATAGTGTCGGCCAGCCTTTTTTAATTGATTTTGTATGAGGCGCTTCCTTCATGGTTGAGAAGGCAATGAAAACGTTATCCCATACCCCTATTCACAAAACCCGCCCGCATTTTCTTTCCCTGTTTGCCCGTAATTTGGAAAATAGTGATGCTCAACGAAAGGTTTAAGTGCAAAAAATAAAATTTTAGAAAACAACAAACCATTTTTTTTTCTATCTTTTCGCCCACAAAACAAAGCTCTATAAAATTGCCTGACTTATGCTGCCTTTATTGGAACTACGCAAACTTTTTCACAGTCGCCCCGAACTATCGGGGTTTGAAGAAGAAACCTCCAAAATTATTATCCGCGAGTTACAGGAGACCCAACCCGACGAATTGTTCACCAACGTTGCAGGACATGGGGTTATTGCCGTTTACAAAGGCGATCCGGGAAAACCCTCGGTCATGCTGCGGGCCGACATGGATGCTTTGCCTGTGGAAGAAGAAAACAAAATATCCTACAAGTCGGAACGCAAAGGAGTGGCCCACGTATGCGGACACGACGGGCACATGACCATTCTTATCGGAGTGGCGCGGAAAATATCCAAAGAGCGCCACCTGTTTGGCGATGTAATTTTGCTTTTCCAACCAGCCGAGGAAACCGGAATTGGCGCATTGGCGGCGCTGAAAGATGACGCCTTCCGGAACATCAACCCGCGGTTCGTGTTCGCGTTGCACAGTATCCCGGGGTTCGAATTAAACCAGATTGTTATCCGAAAAGGGGTTTTTAATTCCGCATCCATTGGCATTACGGTTCACCTGGTGGGAAGAACCTCCCACGCAAGTCACCCCGAACGCGGGATTAGCCCTGCCAAAGCGCTGGCCGAGCTGATTCAGTTCACCGAGGCCCTTCCCCTAATTCAAAGTTTTAAGGACTTTACTCTGACAACCGTAATCCATGCCCAGTTGGGCGAAATCGCGTTTGGAACGTCTCCGGGGAAAGCCGAATTTAGGGCTACTTTGCGTGCATTCAACAACGATGATTTAGAAAAACTGAAAGAGCACATCGAGGAAAAAGTCCGTCAGTTATCAGATAAATACAGTCTGAAAACCGCTGTATCCTATAACGACTATTTCCCGGCAAACGTAAACGATCCCGATGCTTTCGGATATGTTGTCGAAGCCGCTAAAAAATTAAACTTTAACCTAATGCAACCCAAAACAGCGTTCCGGTGGAGCGAGGATTTTGCCCATTATTCGCACGAGTACCCTTCAGCGTTGTTTGGCATTGGGTCGGGTGTTGAGCAATCGGAGTTGCATTCCAACAACTTCGATTTTCCCGAAGAAATCATTGACACCGGTATTAAAATGTTCGAACAAATACTGAAAAATATCTGTTAACCAAGGATATAGTCATGGAACAAACCCGGTTGCAACGAGTATTCCGACTGATTACCCTGCTGATTGGAAATCACCGAAATCCGTTGGAGCTGGCCGAATTGCTCGAAACCGACCGGCGAAATGTTCAACGCGATATTGTGGAGCTAAAAAACAGTGGTTTTGTGGTCGAATACCGCAATAGGCACATTCCGTTTCTGTCGGCCAACGAGGGAAGTTTGAAGGAAATTTCCAATTTGGTGCACTTCTCGAAAGAGGATGCCTACATTCTGCACCGGGCCATTGACAGCATTGATAACTCTACAGCCCTCAAACAAAATCTGAAACGCAAACTGTACAACTTGTACAATTACCCGTGGCTGGCCGAAGTTGTTGTGAAACCCGGGCTTGGCGCCGTTGTCCACAATTTGTCGGAAGCTATGGCCAATGAGCAGTGTGTAATCCTGAAAAACTACCACTCGGCCAACTCCAATGCCGTGAGCGACCGCCATGTTGAGCCCTTCCGGTTTACTACCAATTACGAACAAGTCTGGTGCTATGATATAGCCGACAAACAGTGTAAATTGTTTAAAGTTGCCCGCATTGAGGCTGTTGAGCTTCGTCAGGACGCGTGGTAAAATAAAAATCAACATCAGGATACGCAGCTTGATGTCTCTCGAATATCGAACCTGAAATACATTGGAACAGCCCATTTGCTCTTGAACACGCGTGCCTATTCGTTGCTTATTGAGGAGTATCCCTTGGCTGAGAAGTGTATTGTAGCCCAGGAATCGAATCAATATCGTTTCGAGGCACCCGTGTGTAGTTACGAAGGCGTTTGTCGCTTTGTGCTTGGGCTGTTTTCTGATATTAAGGTTGTTGGCGATAAGGCACTTAAACATTTTATTGAAGAGAAGATACGACATCTGAAACTGTAATTAACATTGAGGAATACAAAGTTCCCAATACTCCGGATTTTGATCCTCGGCCTCGATTTTTAGGCATCATCGATACTCTTTCTTTCCAGCATGTTTCCATGACGTTTCCATGGTGGTTCCAAAAAGTGGGGTTTTATGGAAACACTATGGAACCATGGGTAAACGATGGGTAAAACAAGATAGGTAGAATTATTTTCCTGTATAATTTGTTACAACGAGATGTCGGTATTTTAATCATTAATCACCCCCGAAAAAAATGCCCAAAAAAAATTGAAGCGACAATAATTGATGCATCAAGGGCATACTTTTGAACAAAAACAGGAGGTACTTATATGCAACGACGACACTTTATTCACTGCAACATCGCGGGCTCTACGTATTATGATGGCCCCGTTGCCTTTGGCGAACTAAAAATCGGGACACAACTGCAATTGGTTCCCGAACCCGAAAATCGGTACGACCCCAAGGCCGTTATGGTTATGTTTGGCGACTACAAGCTGGGCTATTTGCCCCGTGACGAAAACAGCGAAATAAGCAAACTGCTGGAAATGGGCTACATCACTATTTTCGAAACCCGTGTCCAGCGCCTTGAACCCTAGTAATATCCGGAAAATCAGGTGGGGATTATTGTGTATTTATTACCGAAGAATATGTAGGGGCTGTCTAAAAAGCTCCCGGTTTGTCATCGCGAATGCAACATAGTAATCTATTTTACTTGATAATCAGAAGTTTACCTCGTCGTTCCTTCTTGCAATGACGTGCTTTTTGGACTTTTTAGACACCCTCTGAATATTTTGCGTCTCTACCACGAAAACGACAAAAGACAAACGTTAGATGCGCCATTTTGCAACATAAAAAACAAATAACAATAATTTTAATAAATAAAAAAATGAAATTACAAAATGTTTATATTTACAATATAGTTTATTTTGCTTATAGCACCTCAACTATAACAGATATACTGATTGACTGAAATTATCTCACTGTTAATGAAGTTGAAAAACAACGCTAAACCCTAAAATAATTGATTATGAAAACAATGCAAGATTTCACGAACCTTTATTCGTTGAGTAAAACGCTCCGATTCGAACTGATTCCACAGGGAAAACCTTGGAAAACATCCAAAAGAATGGTTTTCTTGAAAATGATGAACACCGGGCAAAAAGCTACAAAAAGGTAAAGAAAATAATTCACTATTGTCCGATTAAAAATGAAAAACACACGACCAGTATTCTAAATTACTGGTAATCAGAATGTATTTTGTGTCTTTTATACGTTTTTAAAAAGTAAGCTCCACTTAGAAAAGCGTTAACTGTACTAAATTATTTTGTTCTCTGCGCCAGTCTCTGTCAGGATGTTCGAGAAATCGCAGTAAATGGATGTAGTTAAACAAATGGATTTTACAAAAACTCACTAAATTTGAAAACGCTGGTTTAGCCCCCTCTTATTCGGACTATTTTTTAGAAGATATTGCAAACATAAAAAACATTTCTCAATTGTATCCACCCCACCAACCCCATATTTTCTGGCATCTGCAGTATTCGTAGTT
>JBBISE010000161.1:0-8052 GCA_037441445.1 Salinivirgaceae bacterium | reverse complement strand
TTGTCGGAGAAACAGCACCGCTGTCGAACGGATATTCGGTGAGGTGTGTGAAGTAATCAATTACGAGAACAAAAAAAGGCATGCCTCCTAGAAAGCATGCCTTTTTTAATTGTTGAATTATCAGGTAGTCCTGAAAAACGAAATCAATTCTTTCAAATTGTTGGCCTGCGAGGCCAGTTCCTCGGCATTGGTAGCCAACTCTTCCGAGGCAGCTGCGTTTTGCTGCGTAATTTGCGACAATTGCTGAATGGCCATATTCACTTGCTCTGCCCCATTAGCCTGTTCGTTCGATGCGGCAGAAATTTCCTGTACCAATCGTGCTGATTTCTCTATCTCGGGTACAATTTGGTTCATTTACTTTCCCGTATCTTCAGCCACTTCCAAGGCCTTTTTTGAAAGGACATCAATGTCAACGGCAGCTTTCTGACTATGCTCGGCCAATTTACGTACTTCGGCAGCCACAACGGCAAAACCGCGACCATACTCTCCTGCCCTTGCCGCCTCGACAGCTGCATTCAGCGCTAAAATATTTGTTTGCCGGGCAATTTCATTAATAAAAGAAATCTTGTCGGCAATGTCGTGCATGGCTTTCGATGGAACCGAGGCCGATTCGGCACCGGAGGCGACTCCCTTTGAGGCTATCATCGTAATTTTTTCTGTTTCGCGGGCATTTTCAGTGTTGTGTTGAATGTTCGATGCCATTTGTTCCATGGTCGAAGAGACCTCTTCGGCTCCGGAAGCCTGTTCGGATGCTCCTTGCGATATAGTCTGGCTCGAAGAACTTAACTGATTACTTGCAGCTGCAATACTTTCTGCACCTTCGCGAATTTCGGTAATTATTTCGTTCAATTTTTCTTTCATGTCTGTGAATGAAGAATAAACAACGCCAATCTCATCATTGGTAATGGCATCGTTGGTAGAGAACGTCAAATCGCCTTTCGACATGGCTTCGGCCATAGCAGTCATTACTCCCAAGGGCTTAATAAGCTTGGTAACAAACCAAATTAAAATGCTAATACCCATAAAGATTAGTATCAACCCAATAATTATCTGATTTACCATAAGTTGATTCGCCCTCGCCGTAATCAATGAATAAGGTATTGATAATCGTACTTGCCAAAAATCGGTAGTTTTGCCCACTTTCAAGGGAACATAAACATGCATGTACCCATCATAATTCCCAAGAATTTCTTTGCCAGATTTTATTTCGTTCATCATGGCCGAGACAAGACCTGGAAACTCCTCGGAAAGATGCTTGTTAATCAGTTCCGGTCTGGCTGTATGGGCTGCTATATTCCTTTTGCCGACACAATGGCAATCTTATATTGGCCTCCGTAAAAATTGGCTTGTCTGGCCATATTTTGCATAAAGTCAATGGGATAATCAATACCTGTAACGCCCAGGAAACGCCCGGAATTGATGACGGGTGTCATTAAAGAAACCATCAGAACATCTTTTCCCTGCACGGGATAGACAACGGGCTCGGTTAAAAATTCATTCATGCGGGTTTTGGGTTCCCAGTACCATGGGCCTTTGTCGGGCGTTTCGTAGTCTATTAGAACGTCCCGGGATGCTTTACCATTGTCTAACTTTGTCAGATATGTCAGGAACCTTCCCGTGGCATCATGTGCCGGTGAATTTATAAACTGCTCGTCTTGACCATCGAAAGCGTTGGATTCAAAAGCCAATGTGAAGCCGAGAAAATTCGGGTTGGAAAAAAGAACTTTCTCACCCATAAGCTGGGCCGCTTCACGGCTAATTTTCAAAGGATTATCGGCATTGCCAATAGCAGAGAGTGCATCGGAGATTGATCGGGATGCCAGCATTGCTTTGTCCATTTCAGCCTGCACTTGTAATGAAAATTCGTGCGACAGGGCTTTTATCTCGTTGGTGGCCGAGGCAATGGCTTCGTTACGTGTCTGGATGGTGCTGAAAATTATTAGGGTCGAGGCCAGCAAGAACATTCCTATTCCCACAGCCACTGCTAATTTCCTTTTTAAGGATATAAATCTGGTTGGTTTCATATTTCTTGGGTTTTAAAAACTAATTCCAACAACAAAAAACACATTTCGGTTTTTGGGGTGGAAAATAAGTTGTCCGTTAATGGGTACTTCAAACTTTTCAGTAACAGAGATATTGCGAGATACTTTTGCACCAACATTGACAAAAGCAGCTTCTGATGCATAGTAACCCTCACCCAGTGTTGCGCCAGCAAACAGGCTAACTTCATTTTTACCGGTTGTGAAGGGATAAGCGGCCTCGAGGTAAGTGGAATAATTGCTTTTGTTTTCAGCATTTCGGTCTGCTCCATAAATAAAAGTACTGGCCGTTAACAAAAGTGGAAATTTTTCGAAAGGCAGTTGATAGGAAGCAAACGCTTCTACCAGATGCGGAGTGGTTGAGTCGGTCCAGATAGAGTAATCATTGTAAACGGTGTCAATTACCGGATTAAAATAGTCATTCACGCCAACGGTCAATCCATTCCAAGCGTAAGAAAGGAAAAAATCAACTTCGGCATAGTCCTTTGATGTAGCATAGCTTCCCCAAGCCATTAATGTCAATCCTTTCCAGCTTACTGATGCCCAAGGTTGGATATTCGGGGCATCGCTAAACTCAAGTCCACGCCATACATAGCGGCTGTACAAATCAACACCAAAATTCAGGGGTGATTCTTCAGGGGTTGCTTCTTGCTCTTGCGCGTTTCCGGCACAGACCAACAGCCCTAGTGCCAATGTAATTAAAATGTTCTTCATTTGCTCAGATATTTATGGGTTTCTACTGTTTTCTCGAGATTTCATATTAAACTATTCAGATAGAGAAATTGTTTATAAATATAAATAAGCACAATCCTACCCTATTTGATTTTTTCACAGGAAACAATGTCCGTTTTATCTCTTGCGAATAGTTCAGAAACACCGTTATACTCAAGTGCAATTCCAGTAATATTATGTGGTCCTGACGGTATTATCTCATTCACATAATCAAGTTCGGGATAATGAACCCTGAAAACTAATTTATTTGCTCCTGAAGAAATCATATAATTTGCCTCGTTACCCCCCGAGACAAAAATTCTGCTTCCATCGGCAATATCGAATGTAACACCGGTAACTTGAACCAAAGTGGACTCATATTGATTGATGTTTGTGTTTAACTCCTGAATAGAAATGACTTGTGGTGTAATTGAATTTCCAGTACTTGTGGCAGCACCGGGATCGGTGGTTGGGATTAGCTCCAGCGTCCCTCTGTAATCGACTAAAGTTCCTGTAATTCCGGTTATTCCGTCATATCTGTCGTAAACGGTCGAAATAATGCCCTGCACGTCATCAATCAGAAGACCCCCTGTTGAATCCTGAATGTATTTATGATTTCGGTTGTATGAGCTTGTTGCGTAAATTACCACGGCTTCCCCAGTCAACATATAAATGTTCCGTCTCTTGCACCCTCTCTCAAAGAAGCTATGTTGGGAACCAAAATCGGCTGAGAATGTCCTGTTGGGGTTGCATAAAATACGTAATGCGCTTGCCCAATCCCGGTGGCAGAATTTTCTTCAAAAGAGACGGTGCCGTTACATTCAGTTTCGGAGGTAAAGTTGCCCTCAATTACCGTCTTTCCTCCAATGCTCGATATTTGCCCGCTTTCATACCTGAACGAGTTCTCAGTCAGTAAGCTATTACATTGAAATATTTTGTAAAATGTGAGGTTGGAGAAATAGATAGAAACCTCTATTGTAGAGAGCTCCCTGTCATTCATTTCAAAACCGATATCTTCCCGATCCTGAGGAATAGAACCAACGTAGCTTCCAACCCATTTTCCATTTTGTGGCTTAATCTCCTTCTTAGAAGTGTCTTTTTCGCAACCAAGGAAAAAGGCAGCCAGAAAAATTGAGAACATCGTGATCTTCTTCATAATTTGAGATATTTGGTTTACAGTAAGAATACAGTTGAGTAAGCACTTGTTGTTTCCAGACAGAAGAACTACTTATAACATCCAACTACTTTATTACCAACAAAAAAAACACGTTTTTTGTTTTACCCGAATCACCTAACAAGGATCTCTTTCGCAAATTATTCAATCACAAACCTGGACAAATAGTTTTAGATCCAAGTCAGCCCCCGGGTTAAACCTGTAATTTGTGGTCTATTCTATTGGTATAAAATACAATAATATTTTAAGTGAAATATTTTACCTTTTTCATATATCTAATATCACACTCTACTATTATATTGATATTCTGCTCTTTTGCAGATTTTAAGGAAAATATTTTCTTTATTTTTAATCATTATAAATTATCACAATATCAAATCAGGAAAAATATGTTATATGATTTCTATACAACTGATTATCTTTGCTTTATCACATTTGACCGATTAACACATGACATTTGTCATTTGCAAATATGTTGCAAATCATGATTTAATCCTGCTCAACGTTTTATTTTGCTACATATTTGAGAAAGTCAAACTATTAACCGAATCGATATAAACTTAAGGAGGTATTTTTATGACAGTAATTCATGAAAGAGTTAAAGAGCTTGTAGCAAAATATGGAAAAGGCAGGGAAAACCTGCTGCCGGTTTTGCAGGGAGTTGCAGACTCGGAGCGCTATGTAAGCGAATATTCAATGCAGGTAATCGCTGAGGAAATGAGTCTTTCAGCCGCGGACGTGTACGGAACAGCGACATTCTACAGTTTTATGGACACAACACCAAGGGGTAAATACATTATTCGTGTTTGCCGAACCATTACCTGTTTTATGAAAGGGAAAAATCAAATTCTTTTGGCTTTGGAAGATGCGCTGAAAATCAAACTGGGCGAAACCACACCCGATCGGAAATTTACCATTCTGGAAACTAATTGTCTAGGATGGTGCCACAAGGCTCCGGCTATGCTCATCAACGATGACATTCATGTTGATTTAACGGTGGAAAAAGTGCACCAGATAATAAGCGAGTACAAACAAAAAGGCTAACTAACTGAAACTAAACAATAAACGATATGGTAAAAAATATCTTAAAGCGTATTGACCTTATATTTAAACACGAAGACGATTGCAAAGAGATTTTGCAAAAAACTTTACAACGGTCAAACGACGAACTCATAAATGAACTAATTGGTTCAGGCCTTAAAGGCCGTGGTGGTGCAGGATTCCCAACAGGTTTAAAATGGAAATTAACTTCCGAAGCGCAAGCTGATAAAAAATACGTAATTTGCAATGCTGACGAAGGTGAACCCGGCACGTTTAAAGACCGAGAAATCCTTACCCGAGTGCCACATAAAGTGTTAACCGGAATGGCTCTTTGCGGCCGTATCATAGGTGCAACAGAAGGGTTCATCTACCTTCGCGGGGAATATCGTTTCCTTGTTAAGGATCTGAACGTGGAAATAGATAAGTTCCACACCATTTGCGATGAAGTAGGCCTAAGCTTCCGCATTAAAATATTCATGGGTTACGGAGCTTACATTTGCGGCGAAGAAAGCGCACTTTTCGAATCCATGGAAGGTAAACGTGGCGAGCCAAGGAACAAGCCCCCTTACCCAACTGAATTTGGTTACCTGGGAAAACCAACTGTAATAAACAACGTTGAAACGCTTGCACACACCTGGACTATTTTCAAATACGGTGCAAAAAAATTCCGCGATTTGGGTGTTCAGGACAGTCGTGGTTCAAAACTATTCTCGGTTTCGGGCGACACCCCTACCCCTGGAATTTACGAGCTTGAACTGGGTATGACCGTGGAAGATTTTGTTGATGACTTTGGCGATGGAGACTGTAAAGCCGTTCAAGTTGGCGGTGCATCAGGATTTTGCGTTCCTCGCAAAAAATTCCGTGATATAGCCATTGGCTATCAGGGAAAACTAACAGGCATATCGCTTCCAACCGGAGGTTCAATGATGCTTTTCAACAGTTCCCGTTCTATGTACAACCTGCTCAGTAATTATCTGGAATTTTTTACTGAAGAATCATGCGGACAGTGTACCCCATGCCGTGTTGGTACTCAACAATTATTGCAAGGGATAAAGGCCGTAAAACGCGGCGAAAAACCAGCTGCTTATCTTGACAAGCTTCTGGTACTGACCGAAACCATGAAAAGTACGGCCAAGTGTGGTTTAGGACAATCGGTGGCTAACTCGTTCCAGTCCATTGTTGAGAACTTCCGCGAAGAAATGATTTACTAAAAAACAAAAACAACTATGAGCAATACTGTAAATTTAACTATAAACGGTATAGACGTAACCGTCGAAAAAGGCACCACGATCCTGGATGCCGCCGAACTTTTAGGTATAAAGATCCCTGTTTTGTGCTATCATAAAGACCTTTGCATTGCCGGAAACTGTCGCGTTTGCGTTGTTGAGCAGGTGGGTTCACGAAAACTGCACGCAGCCTGCGCCACACCGGTTCAGGAAGGAATGGAACTTTTAACCAACAGCTTGTTAGTACGTAACTCGCGCAAACACATTATTGAGCTTCTGCTTTCTGAACACAACGCCGACTGTACAAAATGCTACAAGAATGGAAACTGCGAATTGCAAGACCTGGCTGCGGAGTATAAAATTACAAACCAGGACTTTATTGACCTGGCGCATTCAAGAGCGTACACCATTGACAACTTTTCGCCATCAATTCTTAAAGACGATAGCCGTTGTATCCGTTGTCAACGCTGTGTACGTACCTGCGACGAATTGCAAAGTGTTGGTGCCCTGGCCGTTGCCCACAAAGGCGAACACATGAAGATTTCAACGTTCTTTAACAAACCCATTAGCGAAGTTATTTGTACCAATTGCGGCCAATGCGTAATCCACTGCCCTACTGGTGCTTTAATTGAAAGAAACTATATAGAGGAAGTGTGGGCTGCCATTGCCGATCCCGAAAAACATGTAGTTGTTCAGACCGCTCCCGCCGTTCGTATTGGTTTGGGAGAACCATTGGGCCTAAAACCAGGTGAAAGGGTTACCGGAAAAATGGTTGCTGCCTTGCGCCGTCTCGGCTTTAATTCGGTTCTTGACACCGACTTTACCGCCGACCTTACCATAATTGAAGAAGGAACGGAACTTTTGCACCGCTTGAAAAAGATTTTGGTTGAGAAAGATGACAAAGAGCCTCTGCCAATGACCTCCAGCTGTTCTCCAGGTTGGGTGAAGTTCTTTGAACACGCCTTCCCCGACATGTTGGCACACATGTCAACCTGTAAATCTCCACAGCAAATGTTTGGCTCGTTGGCTAAAACATTTTATGCCAAGAAAATTGATGTTGATCCTGAAAAAATGGTCAGCGTATCAATTATGCCCTGTACTGCGAAGAAATACGAGGCAAACCGCCCCGAAATGCGAGACAGCGGATACAAGGATGTTGACTATGTGTTGACTACCCGCGAATTGGCCATCATGATACAGCAGGCAGGTATTGAATTCCAGGATTTGCCTGAAGAAAAATACGATTCTATAATGGGCAAATCATCGGGTGCTGCTGTCATTTTCGGTGCAACCGGTGGTGTTATGGAAGCTGCCTTGCGTACAGTGTATGAAATTGTTACCGGTCGCGAAGTACCATTTGCAAACCTCAACATTACACCCGTTCGTGGTTTGGAAGGTGTAAAAGAAGCTTCGGTAAAAATAGAAGGATGTGTGCCCGAGTGGAAATTCCTTGAAGGTGTTGAAGTGAAATGTGCCGTTGCACACGGTCTTGCCAATGCCAGAAAAGTTATGGATGCCGTTAAGGAAGGAAAAGCATCGTATCACTTCATAGAAATAATGGCATGCCCAGGAGGATGTCTTGGTGGTGGAGGTCAGCCCATTCCTACGACACCCGAAATCCGTAAAAAACGGATGGAAGCCATTTATGCCGAAGATGGAGCCATGTCAATCCGGAAATCGCACGAAAACCCTGAAGTTGTTCAATTGTACAAAGAGTTTTTAGGTGAAGCCTACGGACACATGTCGCATAAACTTCTGCACACCGAGTATATGGAAAGACAGAGATACTAATTCATTCTTTATGAGAAAGGGGCTGTCTAAAAAGACTAGACAGTCCTTTTTTTTTGTTAAAAAAATTGAA
>JBBISE010000160.1:0-8055 GCA_037441445.1 Salinivirgaceae bacterium | reverse complement strand
TTCATTTTTTTTAACAAAAAAAAAGGACTGTCTAGTCTTTTTAGACAGCCCCTTTCTTTAATATGCTTTTGCAAACAAAACCCTCTGTTTCGACGGTTTGCCGCTGTAAATACATTTTCCCTCTTCCAACGGGTTGTTGAAAGGGATGCAACGAATGGTGGCTTTTAATTCTTCTTTAATGGCTGCTTCGGTTTCGGCTGTACCGTCCCAATGGGCATATACAAAGCCGCCTTTGTTGTTAAGAATGTCCTTGAATTCTTCCCACGAATCGGTTTTGTAGGTGCTGGCCTCGCGGAAATCAAGAGCCTTTTTATACAAAGTATTTTGTATTTCTTCCAGTAACTGAGAAACATAGCCCTCAATGGAATCGAGGGTAACGGTTTCCTTTGCCAGCGTATCGCGGCGCGCTACCTCAACGGTTCCGTTTTCAAGATCACGGGCTCCGAGGGCAAGACGAACGGGTACCCCTTTCATCTCATACTCGGCAAATTTCCAGCCTGGCTTGTGCGTATCGCGGTCATCGACTTTTACGGTGATGTTTAGTTTGCGCAACCTATCAGCAATGGCGTGAGCCTGTTGGCGCGTAGCATCGTATTGCTCCTGGGTTTTATAAATGGGAACAATCACAACGTGAATGGGGGCTAGTTTTGGGGGAAGCACCAGACCGTTATCGTCAGAGTGGGTCATAATAAGCGCACCCATCAAACGGGTTGAAACACCCCACGAAGTTGCCCAAACATAGTCCAATTTACCCTCTTTGTCGGTAAATTTCACGTCGAAAGCCTTGGCAAAATTTTGTCCCAAAAAATGCGACGTTCCGGCCTGAAGCGCTTTTCCATCCTGCATCAAAGCCTCGATGCACAATGTGTCAACCGCACCGGCAAAACGCTCATTTTCAGTTTTGTGTCCTTGAATTACTGGCATAGCCATCCAGTCGCGGGCAAATGAGGCATAAACATCAATCATTTTCTTTGTTTCCTCAACAGCCTCCTGACTTGTGGAGTGAGCTGTATGACCTTCCTGCCATAAAAATTCGGCAGTGCGCAGGAAAAGACGCGTACGCATTTCCCAACGGACTACGTTGGCCCACTGGTTGCAAAGTATGGGCAGATCGCGGTAAGATTGAATCCAGTTTTTATAGGTGTTCCAGATAATGGTTTCTGAAGTGGGTCGCACAATCAGTTCCTCTTCGAGCTTAGCTTCAGGGTCAACAACAATTCCCTTCCCGTTGGGGTCATTCTTTAACCGGTAATGGGTTACCACAGCACACTCTTTGGCAAAACCCTCTACGTGCGCAGCCTCTTTACTCAGAAACGATTTGGGAATAAACAACGGAAAATAGGCGTTAACGTGCCCCGTGTCTTTAAACATTTTGTCAAGTTGTACCTGAATTTTTTCCCATATTGCGTAGCCATAGGGTTTTATGACCATGCAACCACGTACTGCTGAATTTTCAGCTAAATCGGCCTTCATTACCAGGTCGTTATACCACTGCGAATAGTTTTCGGAACGTGGTGTTATCTCTTTTGCCATGTTTGGTAAAGTATTTTATAGAATTTGTTCAAATTTCCGGCAAAGAAACAAACAATTCGTGACAATTCGAAACATTATGAACAACGAATGAGTATAATAATTAGTACGATACGTATTTTTATGAAATTTGGGAAACGAAATACGGTTGTGAAATGTTAATAATTCGTTTTTTTAGCGTATAATTGCAACATCTACCACCGTTTTTTCGTTTGGTATTATTGAACAAGAAAGGAGTGCCTTATGAAACGTTTACATGTGTTGTCAGTACTTGCCGGAGCCCTTTTAATGGGTTGTAACCCGTCGATGTTCCGCGGCGGATATTCCGACGAACTTTATTACATTCCCGGAAGGGACGACAGCGCTCCGGTTGTGCAAAACCAACCCGATGACGAGCGCAGGATTGAAACTACCGATAATTCTGTTTATCCCGAAGACGAGGATTCCCGCGTAATTCGAAACACTTACGAACCCGAAGATTCCCGTGGACATGCCTATTTTTCATTCTCCATAGGAGGTCCCGGTTTTTATGCCGGTTTTGCTTCTCCCATGTGGGGCGGCTGGTATTATCCTTACTACGGCCCCTATGCCCGTTACCGCTGGGATTACTGGGGATGGGACATGTATTGGTATAATCCCTTCTACGCCGGATATTGGTATCCATTTTGGTACAACCCGTGGTATTATCACAATTACTGGTGGGGATATCCCTACGCCTACTGGTTCGGCCCCTACAATTCTTCGGTACGCGAGACACTTTCCCACCGTCAGGGTTTAATTACGCATCGACCCGATGACCGAGGTTCAAGCATACGCCCCGGAGGCCTATACAAACAGGTTGGCGAACAATTGCGGCCCGGTTCGCTGCAATCGCAAGGATTACGCCCTGCTAATTCAAGGCCCGGACTTCGTCCCGATAATCGCCCTTCAAATGACGGAGACCGTTTGGGAAACAGAACCGATGGGACTAGTACACGACCTGGGGGAAGACACCCATCAAGTGCATCCGAGGCGGTGGCTCCGATAGGGTTACCACGCGAATCCCTGAGCAACGATATATCGGAAACCAGAATTACCCATACGCGTGAACCAAAACCGGCACAGCGGGAAATCTCATCCAGTACTACAAAGCCCATCCGTTCCGATTTTAACATTGGGGGAGCCCGCGAAGTTTTTCCTTCCAATAGTAACCCCAGACCTTCTGGAGTAAGCATCAGCCCAAACCGTCCGGAAAATGCAACGCAATCGACAGTAACCCGCCCCAGCAGTGATAGTAACCGTCAGCCAAGCCAAAACGCTACCCGCACAACTTCCGAACCGCGGGTTATCCGATCGAACACGGAAAGTACGTCAACCCCCTCCCGAAACAGCGACAGCTCACTAACACCCAGCCGACCATCAGCACCGGTTGGTGGAGGACGAAGTTCAGGGAGTCAACCGACCGGTCGCCCAGCAGGGAACAACAATTTTAGAAAATAAAGCGTGTTTTTAACGTACCAAAGACTTAAAACCTACACAGATATGGTTAAAATATTTTTTAATGCCGGACTCTTTCTTACACTGGGCATGGTAACGCTTTCAACCAAAGCAGTTGCCCAAAATGAAGTGGATGCCCTTCGGTTTTCAAACACGTACCATGGCGGTTCTGCCCGGGTAATGGGCATGGGAGGCGCATTTTCAGCCCTGGGCAGTGATATTTCATCGGCAAGCTCCAACCCGGCAGGGTTGGCATTATACCGATCTTCGGATATAAACTTTACCAGCGCTATTGATTTTACCAAAACAAAAACCAACTTCCTTGGTGAAAGCAGCATCGATCACAACTATGCTTTAACAGCCCAAAGTGCCGGATTAATGTTCAGCTTGCCTGAAGCAAAAAACTACGAGGCAGGCGTTGGAAGACAAAACACTGTGTTTGGAATCACCTTTAACCGGATTAACACCTACAATCAGGATGTGTATGCGGTGGGACGCAACGACCAACGATCTTTTCTTACCCATCTGACAAATTATTACAATCAGAATGAAGACTATTGGGATTTGTTTTGGACAAACAGGTTAATTTACGAGCAAAATGGTGCTATAGTCAACGATTTTGATGTGGACGGCCAATACCAAATAGAACAAACCTTTGAGCATCGTCAGAGTGGCAACCTCAATGAAGTAAATATATCGTTGGGCATTAACGAATCAAACAATTTCTTTTACGGATTTTCGGTGGGACTGGTGTCATCTTCACATACTGAAAACTGGGTTTTAATTGAGCACGACGACCGCAATGTAACCCGATATACCCGTGGATTTCAATACAACAATGATTTTACAAGAGCAGGCAAGGGAGCAAACCTGAAAGCAGGAATCCTTTACCAGGTAAACCCAACCGTGAAAGTTTCCTTTGCCATTCATTCGCCCACCTTTATGGAGATTGAGGAAATATGGGACGAGAAACTATGGGCTTATTTCGACAACCCAGCCTACGATACCGTTGCAGCCAAATACTACGACAACGCATTTTCGGTGTTAACCCCGACACGTTTTATTGCAGGAACCTCGTTTTTGCTAAACGGCATGCTGCTTATTGGTGTCGATTACGAAGCGGCGGCCTATAATTCCATGCGCCTTGACAGTGGAAGTTATAGTTTTTCGGATGAAAACGCATCCATGGAAGAAAACTTTACATGGCGCCATGCAGCGCGTCTGGGGGCGGAACTTAAATTGGGACAGGTTTCGCTGCGTGGGGGTGGATTTTACTATTCCTCGCCACTAAAATCGGGTGGTGAAGAGATGTCAACCCTGGGTTTTTCGACCGGTCTTGGGTTCCGTTCAGGAAATTTTTACTGCGACATGGCCTTCCAAAATGCCATGACTCCCAGCAAATACTACATTGATGGTACTGATGCCATGCGGGTTGACATTGACAAAGTGTCAAAGAATTTCTACGTTACGTTTGGTGTGCGTTTCTAGAAAGGTTTTAACAACCCCTTAAAAATATAAAAGGTGGTACCAACCGGGGTGCCACCTTTATTATTTCTGTTATACTCGATCTTTACTTTTCCTCATCCTCGTCATCGTCGTAGTAATCCCAGATACTGTCGGGATCATCATCGTCGTCTTCGGGAATCAGTTCCTCAATTTCTTCGTCTTCGTCGAAATCATCATAAATCGAGAGCGGTTTTTTTTGTTTAGGCGTAGCCATTGCTTTCCGCATTTTGTTGTCACGATCGAAATCCTCCTTGGATTTTACGTGTACTTTCAGAGGTTCATTCTTTGCCTTTTTCATCGGTAAGGATGTGTTGACAATAACTGTTTTACGTTTTTATGGTTAATTACTTGTGCCTCTGCATGGCACATTTGTCAAAGCTAAAATAGCAACTTTATTTGAAAGGGAATTCGCTTTTGCCCTGTTTTTTTGCTCTACATCATGAATTTGCATCTGCATCTTATTCTATATCATTACATTTCAACACATTAACTAGAACCACAACCTTACATGTTAGAAAATACTTTTCCCGGTAACGGTTGTAAAATGCTCAAGAAACAACGATCCCGCAAACGAATTGCCCGATTTATCGAGACAGGGAGACCATACAGCCAAAGTCATTTCGTTTGGAATTACGGCAATAATTCCCCCGCCTACTCCACTTTTCGCAGGTAACCCAACTTTGTAGGCAAAATTTCCAACAGCATCATACGTTCCACAGGTCAACAAAAGTGCATTTACCTTTTTGTTTTGTCTGTATGACAATACCTGTTGACCATTGGAATGATTACCATTGTTTGAAAGGAAACTAAACGCGCGTACCAGGTCTAAACAACTCATTTCTAACGAGCAGTGCGTAAAATAGCAATCCAGGACACGTTGAACATCATTGGTAATATTACCATAGCTCCGCATAAAATTGACCAGGGCAACATTTCTGAAACCTGTTTCCTTCTCAGAGTCCCGCACTTCAAGGTTATAGTTCAGTCTAGGGTTTGCCGACAATTCGCGTGCAAAAGTCAGGATGCGTGCTTCCGGATCGGGGTATTGGGACAAAAGAGCATCAGTAATGACCAGAGCGCCCGCATTGATAAAGGGATTCCTTGGCACTCCGTTTTCGTACTCGAGTTGAACCAATGAATTGAAAGCATTGCCTGAAGGTTCAATTCCAACACGGCTATTCAGTACAGAATCGTCTTTTTCCAGACATAAAACAAGGGTCAGTAATTTACTAATGCTCTGAATGCTAAACACCTGCGTGGCATCTCCAAGAGTGTACTCTTCTCCGGAATTGGTACGCATGGCAAAACCAAATCGGTTACTATCCATGCGTGCCAGTGCCGGGATGTAATTGGCCACATTCCCGTTTCCTATCTGTGGATAAACCTGGTTATAAACCTGTTGAATAATTTTTGTATAGTCAGCCATTGGATGCTTAAAAGCGGTACGTTGCTCCAACTTTCATGCCACCAAGCATGGTTCCAAATTCCAGTTCGAGCAAAGCTGCCCATTGGTTGCTGAAATAGTATCGCCCACCGGCATGCAATCCCAGATAAAGGCCACTGTCCCTTTTCCCGGAATAGGACGGAGCACCGGCAGCGGAAGTTGACGAGGAAACATGAACAAACCCGGCTGAAGCCCCTGCATACAAATCAACAAAGGCTGGTAATTCAGCCAAATGATCGAAATAATAGTTACAAAGACCACCGATGGAAATCATGGAATGGCGGTATGTATTTCCGGCCACCACTTCGCTGTTAAACCTCAGGCTTGATTCAACGCCTGCTGTAAGTTCTTTATACAAGAAACGTTCACCTTGAACATACAGGGGGACTCCCCACCCAGTTGCGCCCAATCCAACGCTTAACAGGGTTGTGCCGGTTTTGTTATCGGTTTTTCCGCGGGGAATTTGGGAAAAAGCATGTGTCGAGATTCCGTAAAGTAAAATTGATACTACCAGTATTTTTCTCATATTCCGATGTTAATGATTATCGATTTAAACGCAAAAAGCCGTTGAAAATTTCAGCCTGCAAATATGCGAAAAGGATTAATGATTGCGAAAAAGATTTCAGAATTTCTTTATTAAATTTGTTTATAAAATTTTCAGAACTATGGAATGCAAAATCAAAGACAACACAAAAAAATGCAATTGTACCTATCCTTGCCCAAGAAAAGGGCTTTGCTGCGATTGTATTGCTTATCACCGTTCCAAAGGTCAGCTTCCTGCCTGTTATTTCAATAATGAGGACGAAAGAACCTACAATCGTTCCATTGAGTTTTATTTGTCAAGAAAAGGAAATTAATCGCTCCGGGTGTCGCGTAATTTTGAGAATTCCTTTACTAATTCTCCCAATTCGTGCCATTTAGTTAGTGGTAAGGTTTCCAATTTATCCTCGGGGACGTGATAGAACTGGTTTTCCTGTCCGCGGGTAAAAATAAACACAGCAGGCACGCCTTTACGAGCGAAAAAGCAATGGTCGCTTGAGCAGGAATAGCCACCAACCCGAACTTCTGGAAAGAAGTTACCAATTTTGTTTATTTGCTCAATGTCAGCAACAATTCCCTGATTATCTTTTCCATTGACAATAGAAATCCCCTCGGAACCGGTACCTATCATGTCAAAATTAATCAGGGCAGCGATGTTTTTCAACGGGAAGACCGGATTTTCGACATAATGGTTTGACCCGTATAACCCAATCTCCTCGGCTGCAAAGAACATGAGGGCAACATTGTAGTTTTTTAGCGGATTTTGGACAAAATGGTTGCCAAGTTCCAATAGAAAAGCCGTGCCGCTGGCATTGTCGTTTGCACCCGGGAAAAAGCAACCGGGGCCATGAACACCCAGGTGATCGTAGTGAGCTGTAAACACAATTGTTGAATCCGTGGGGTGCTCCGCAGGAATTTTAGCCAGAACATTGCTATTCCTGAAATTGGGCAAAAACACCGGTTCAATATTCAACTCAATGGTCTTGGCATTTTTAGGAACGAGAGAATCAACGATAAAAAGAATCGTATAGTTCTCCTGAAAATTGCTCCCACTCAAACGCCAATAGACTTTGGGCATTGTAAAAATATACCCACGTGCCCCAAGGCCGAACAACTTGTATTCTTTAGCCAACTTTGCAGAAGTAACCAGAAAGGTCTCCGATAAATCTTGTGACTTGAAGGACTCGAAATAAGTAATTGAGTCGATGTAAGCATCGTTAAACCACATCAGATTGAACGTTCCCTGTGTCTTGCATGAAGTTGGGCCCACCATAAATTGAGAACAAGGTATCAAGGTGTCCTGTTCTATAACACAAAGAAGTTCCTTGGGAAATGTATTGACATCAACTAAAAATTCCTGGTTGTAGTTTTCGGACAGAGGTGCTATATTCAATGCTTTTAACTCACTGACAATATATTCAGCCGCTTTATTTACCCCATTATTAAAATAACCACGACCGTGAAATTCTGGAGAAGATAGATTGCTGATAATTTTAGTGGCAAAACTTCCTGTTTTGTGCGTTGGGTCACCCAAAAATTCATATTTCCATAGCCAATAA
>JBBISE010000159.1:0-8111 GCA_037441445.1 Salinivirgaceae bacterium | reverse complement strand
TTAATCATGCTCTTGTGTGTCGAAAAATCGGTTGTCGGCATGGGCGTTTCATGACTAAAACCGATTCGGGCTGGATTACGGACTACTATTTAAACCCAGGAAACCACGAATACAAATTTGTTGTTGATGGACAGTGGATGCCCGATCCTGAAAACCCTATTACGCACGGTTCGGGTGAATTTACCAATTCGTTTCTGGTGTTTAAACCAAACTATACGTTTGTGTTGGGCAAATTCCCCAATGCCAACACAGTTTTTGTTACCGGTTCGTTCAATGGATGGATTCATCATGGCTTTAAAATGGAACGCAGAAACAACCGATGGGAACTAGATTTGTTTCTGTCAAAAGGAAAACATACCTATAAATTTATTGTTGACGGCCAGTGGATACACGATCCCGATAACCCCGCTTATGAATCGAATCGTTACAAATCCTACGACTCGGTTTTATGGATTGAATAGAAATTTATGGTAAAAGTTATCCAAAACTCCTACCTTTGGGCAAATTTTAGAAAACACACATAACCATGACACAACACAAAATAGCACTCGTAACCGGCGCCACAGCGGGAATAGGAAAATCAACCTCACACATTCTTGCTAAACAGGGAATTAACCTGATTATTACAGGCCGACGTAAAGATCGGCTCGTAGAACTCAAAGAAGAAATTGAACTCAAACACAGTGTAACAGTCAAAACCCTTGCTTTCGACATACGCGATGCCCTGGCCACCGAAAAAGCCTGGCAATGCCTCGACGATACATGGAAAAATATTGATATTCTGATTAATAACGCTGGACTTGCTGCCGGTTTAGACCACCTCCAGACAGGAAATCCCGATGACTGGACCCAAATGATTGACACCAACATCAAGGGAATACTGAACATTAGCCGTCTTGTAATGCCCCGAATGATCGAGCGCCAAACCGGTCATATTGTAAACATTGGGTCAATTGCCGGAAAGGAAACCTACGAAAAAGGAGCTGTTTACTGCGCCACCAAACATGCCGTAGAAGCCCTGACCAAAGGAATGCGCATTGATTTGCTGCCCTATAACATAAAAGTCACGGCGGTTTGTCCCGGCATGGTCGATACCGAATTTTCGTTTGTACGCTTCAAGGGCGATGAGGAAAGAGCAAAAAACGTGTATAACGGACTTTCACCACTGACACCTGACGACATTGCTGAAACTATTTGGTTTGCGCTTTCAAGACCTTCGCATGTATGTATAAACGATATCCTGGTAATGCCCACCCAGCAAGCCAGTTCCATGTACGTCAACCGTAAAACGAGCTAAAAAAACATGTATTCGTTAAAAAAAATTCTTTTCTTGTTTAGTCTGGTAAGTTTTGTATCCTCTTGTTATAAACCAAGTAAGGACAACTATTTAATTTTCAGATACAACGAATCGAAAGGAATCCCCACCCTCGACCCGGCCTTTGCCCGTAATCAAACCATAATCTGGCCGGCATCGAACCTTTTCAACGGACTGGTGCAAATGGACAGTCTTTTACAAGTAAAACCTTGTATAGCAAAATATTGGAAAATTTCTGACGATAAATTAACATACACATTTTTTTTACGGACGGATGTTTTTTTCCATCATCACGAAGCCTTTGGTGAAAAGGAAACCCGCGCCGTTAACGCTCAGGATTTTGTTTTTAGTTTCAACAGAATTATCAACCCGGCCACTGGAAGCCCCGGCGCGTGGGTTTTTTCCGACACCGACAGAACTTTTGGAGACAATGGATTTAAAGCAATAAATGATAGCACTTTACAAATAAAAATCAACAAACCATTCGTTCCGTTTTTGGGAATTCTCACCATGACCTACTGCTCCGTTGTGCCACATGAGGTGGTTACTTCGTTAGGTGAACAGTTTGGACAGGCTCCCATTGGAACCGGGCCTTTTAACTTCAGGTTATGGGATTTGAATGACCGGCTGATCCTTACCCGAAATACCCACTATTTTGAAAGAGATGAGCAAGACAAAATCCTTCCCTATTTAGATGCCGTTCACATTTCGTTTATAGCCGACAAGCAATCCGAGTTTATGGAGTTTTTACTGGGAAACATTGATTTTATTAGTGGAATTCATGCTACCAACAAAGACGAACTGCTAACCCGGGAAGGTAAACTAAGAAAAAAACATACGAAAAAATTCTACTTACAAACAAAACCCTACCTAAATACTGAATATCTGGGATTTAACATGGATTCTACAAAACCCGGTTATGTCTCCAAAAACATACGAAAAGCCCTGAACCATGCCTTTAGCCGCGAACGGATGATAGCTTTTTTGCGCAATAATTTAGCCGTGCCAGCAAAAGCATCGCTCACACCGCACGCACTTTACCCCCCAGGAATAGTCCAACCAACAGGTTTTGAGCACGAACCAAACAAGGCCCTCTACTATTTAAAAAGCGCCGGATACGAAAACGGTGTTGGAATGCAACCTATCACCTTAACAACAACTCCCGATTATTTGGATATTGCAGAATTCATCCAACACGAAGCGAAACAAATTGGTATCGACATTCGGATTGAAACCGCTACCGGGGCTTCGTTCAGACAGAAAGTAGCTAACGGCGATTTGTCCTTTTTCCGCGCTTCATGGATTGCCGATTATCCCCATGCCGAGAATTTTCTGTTGCTCTTCGCATCTGAAAACAAAAGTCCGGCCGGGCCCAACTACACCCAATTTTCCCATTCCCTGTTCGACAAATACTACCACAAGATTGCATCCGATGAATCAAATCTGGCTCTTATAGCCTTGGCTGACAGTATAATTGTTTCTGAGTCTCCGGTTGTACCTCTGTTTTACGATGTTGTTGTGCGGTTTGTCAACAAACGAGTTTCCGGGTTGCCTCTAAATTCGCTAAATATGATTGACTTAAAGCGAACTATTGTAACCAAAACTGATTTGTAGTGATTTCCTTTTGGCCAAGCTACCTATTACTGTGCAGATCATTTCTGCATTTCGGATAATTTTGGCATCTTTGCAGACGAATTCTTTAAACCTTTCTTTATGATTCAACGTATTCAAACCCTTTATCTATTATTCTCGATTGTGGTTGGAACGCTACTATTTTTTATCCCGGTAGCCGTATTTTCATCCGCATCAACAGTTCACCCAATTTTTGTTACCGGAATAAAAAGTGCAGCATTATGGTATCTGCTTCTGGTGTACCTTCCTTGCCTGGTTTTTCCCTTTTACCAGATTTTCCTGTTTAAAAATCGCAGAAAGCAATTAACAATGGGAAAGATTTCTGTTGCTATTTGGGTTCTTTGGGCTACTTTTTTTGTATTCGTTTGTTACTTCATGCTATCAGGCATAGTAGGTGATGGTGAGTTTTCACCTGCATTTGGTGCTATTTTGCCTGTTATTGCCATACTTTTTATTGTACTGGCAAACAAAGCCATAAAAAAGGACGAGGAACTGGTGCGTTCCATTGACCGTATCCGGTAAAACATAAACCAAAATTATTGAAGTACAACGTTAATAAAACCACCCATAAATCATTAAAAAAATGAAAATCAGATTACTTTATCTTGCAATACTTGTACTTTTAATTACGTCATGCCGCACCGAACAAGAAAAGGATGCCATAAAAGTCATTGACGAGCAACTTTCTTATATTGAAAACGTAATTGAGCAATACAAAGCACTGCCCATTGATAGTCTGAACCATGTTTACGGTAAAAAACTTAAGCCGGCAGCGGACAAAATCAAAACCGAATTAGATATCAACCTTAAGCTTACCAACGAAGAAATGACAACATTGTCTAACTATGCTGATTATGTCAAAGGGTTAAAAAAAATTGTGCCTTTGGCCGAAAAAACCGCACAAGGTTTATTCGTATGCAGAAAGCAGCTTACCGACCTTCGTAACGATATTTCGCATGGCGCCATCCCTTCCGATAGTATAAAAATATATCTGGAAGGCGAATTGTATAATCTAGCCTTAATGCACGTTGACATAATCAAGGTGCTCGAGTTAAAAACCATTGGTGAGGATTATCGAAGAACAGAGCAAAAGGCGGATTCATTAATCGATAAGATATTTAAGAAATAGCACCATAAACAATGGCAGGATTGGAAAACCGACTCCGAAAGTTTCTTGTATGTTTTGTGCTTGCTTTCTCCGCTATTGGAAGCGTTCTTGCACAAAACGACTATCAATTAGCGCTTCAATATTACAACAACAGAGAATTTGAAAAATCGGCCTCATTGCTGGAGATTTTGCTCCAAAAAAATGTAAATGAAACCTATTTGCGATACTATTTGAATTCGCTGGTGGAACAAAAAAAGTTCTCAGAAACCGAAAAAGCAATCAAATATTACTCAAGAAAATTAGGCAACTCGCCAACTTTTAAGGTAGAAATTGGTCAGATTTTCAAAATAATGGGACAAACCAAAGAATCGGACAAGTTTTTCCGTGATGCCATTTCTGACGCATTGACCGACAGAAATGTGGCAGTCTCTGTTGCCAATCGTTTTATTGGTATCCGCGAGTTTCAATGGGCAGAACGCACCTATCTGGAGGCATCAAAAAAAATTAAAGGAGCATCGTTCGAACAGGAACTGGCCAACGTCTATTATTACACGCGGAATTATGGCGAAATGGTCAATATCTACCTCGATTTACTGGCCCAAAGTGATGCTTTTCTGCAAATGGTACAAAATCGTTTATATTCAGCAATTTATTCCGACACGGACAAATCCTTGACCGACATTGTTGAGGAAAAATTACTTCAAAAAATCCAGCAATACCCTAACAATGGCGTCTTTAATGAAATGTTGATTTGGATTTATATCCAACAAAGCAACTTCTCTGCTGCTTATATTCAGGCACGGGCACTCGATTTACGAAATAATGAACAAGGCACACGTTTGCTTCCACTGGCACAAGCAGCAGCACAATCGAAAGATTTTGAAACAGCAGTTAAAGCATACAACAATATTCTTGAACTTGGAGAATACTCACCCCTATACTTGTCTGCATACACAGAAAAATTAGACATACTTTTTATAAAGATAAAAAACGGTATTGACTTTACACCTGAAACTATTAGCCAAACCATTGAAAGCTACCGTGTTGCCATCGAAAAATTTGGATATAAGGTAGAAATGCTTTCCACAATTCTAAAATATATCGAGTTGCTTTCCCTTTACCGCGATCCCCCCGATGAGGCGCTTATGGTTATTGACAAGGCCATAAATATCCGTGGGTTGACAGCTGTAGATAAAGCCAACATTGAGCTATTAAGGGCCGATGTAATGGTCATTCAGGATAAACTGTGGGATGCCGCCTTAATTTATGCAAAAATTGAACGAACCAACAGTCAACACCCCGTTGGATTTGAAGCCAAATTCAGAAAAGTTAAAATGGCCCTTTATCAAAACGATTACGAATGGGCAAAATCACAAATTGATGTCCTGAAGGCTTCAACGGCCAAACTAATCTCCAACGATGCCATTGAAATGTCAATTTTGCTCTACGAAGGCTGGTCTGATTCCGATTCAACACAGAGACCTTTGAAACTATATACTTCCGCGCTACTAAAACATGCGCAGAAACGACCCGAGACTGTTTTTCAATATATTGATTCATTAACTGTTACCGGGCATTCATTTCTTTCGGTCGAGGCTTTAAACCTTAAAGCAAAAATTCTGGTAGAGAAATCGTTAATAAAAGAAGCGGCCGAGGTTTACGAATTGATCTTGAAAAATTATATGGACGAAACAAATACCGACCGTTCCTTGTTTCAGTTGGGTGTACTTCATTTAAATTTCCTTAACGATGGAGAAAAGGCCATTCAATTATTTACTCAGTTGTTACAAAATTACCCATCGAGTGTTTTCTGTGTAGAAGCGCGACAATTGATACAAAAAGCACGGCAAAAGCCAGCACAGTAAAGTAGAATTAATAGGATACTGATTCACAAAACCAAAATAGCTAAACTCGAATATGAAAACACTGATTTTGTTTCGCCATGGAAAAGCCGAAGAGGGTGAATTTAGCACGCGCGATTACGATCGCAGCCTGAAAGAACGGGGAGAAAAGGATTCGAAAATGATGGCACAAAAATTAATCGAGCGAAACACACTACCGCAGTTGATTATCCACAGTGGTGCTGTCAGGGCCGAACAAACAGCCGAAATCATTGCACATGAAATTGGGTTGTCTGCTCCAATGAAGATTGTACCCTGGATATATACCGGTTATTCAACGGCTGAGTTTCTTGAATTAATCAATACGTTACCAGAAAATATTGATACGGTGGCTGTAGTTGGACATAACCCGAACATAACCGAAATTGCCGTGCGCCTTTGTCGCGATTTTAGGGTTAGTTTTCCCACCTCGGCAAACCTCACCATTGCCTTTGATGTTAAACATTGGATGAACCTGGAGCCAAACCAGGGAAAGATGGTGGCATTTGAATACCCGAAGATGTATAAATAAAGTATGTCACCCCTATCTCTTTCAGACCTTTCCGATAAGATCCGCAACACTATTGCCGACACGTTCCCCTTTTCTGTTCCTGTAGTGGCTGAGATTAGCGAAATGAACGTCAATCGTAACGGACATTGTTACATTGAGTTTATCGAACAGCACAAAGGTCAAATCATTGCACGGGTGCGTGGAATTATTTATGCAAACCGATTTCCCCTGCTTCAATCCTATTTCTCATCGGTAACCGGAGCTCAAATTCAGGTTGGATTAAAAGTTTTAGTCATGGTAAGACTCTCCTACCATGATCTTTATGGCTTAAGTGTCGAAATCAACGATATCGACCCCAAGTACACCCTGGGCGACATGGAACAGCAAAAACAGTTGATTATCGAACGGCTTGTAGAACAAGGCGTTATTGATATGAACAAGTCGCTTCCTTTGCCAAAACGAATAAAAAATATTGCTGTGGTATCATCGGCTACTGCCGCAGGTTATGGCGATTTCATGGAACACCTGGAGAAAAATCCGCATGGTTTTTCATTTAATGTCGAGCTGTTTGAAGCATTTATGCAAGGTGCGCAAACCGTAGGTTCAATCCATGCTGCCATTGAGCGAATCTTTAATTCGGGATCCGTATATGATGTCCTTGTTCTGATACGCGGTGGCGGTTCCAAGTCCGAACTGTCGGTATTTGACAATTTCGATTTGGCATACCTGATTACGCAATTACCCGTTCCGGTTTTCACTGGAATTGGACATGAGCGCGATACCTCTGTTGCTGATTTTGTGGCTAACCAAAGTTTAAAAACCCCTACCGCCGTTGCCGATTTTATTGTACAAGTTAACCTTGAAGCCAAATCAGAATTGGAGGGATTGCAATCACGGCTCGAACAGGCAGCGTTATCCCTGTTCACATCTGAGCAGATGAAACTTGCTGATTTTGAAAATAATATCCAAAATTTAGCCCTTAAATTCAGTTCTGCCAACACAGAAAAACTGATTCGGTTAGAAAAACGACTTACTATGGTTGCCGGCAATTATTCACACCGTCAGGAATCAATGCTTCTGAATTTGAAGGGAAAACTCGAAAAATCAGTTCAGTTGTGTTTATCAAAAAACGCCGGGCAGCTCGACATTACAAAACAACGAATTGCTAATACCTTTAAATCACAGATCCAGAGACAACACCAACTTATCAACTTACATGCCCAAAAGATATCCCTTTCAGATCCTCAGGAAATTCTTAATCGTGGTTATGCTTTAGTCTCCCTCGATGGCAAGAAAATTACCAACAGCCAGCAACTTCATACAGGAGATAATGTTAAGGTACATTTGGGTACTGGAAGATTTGGAGCACAGGTAACGGATATTGAGTAATGTTCGTTTTTACACTTCAAAAGCAAGCAACGTAATATCGTCAATTTGCTCATAGGGTTCCTCTGAAAAGTTGTTTATCCACTTGTCCAATGTTGATTCCAAAATACGTTGTTGCACTTGCAAGTCAACATTGCACGAATCCAAAATAAGGTGCTTTAATTCTCCGGTTTTAAACCGTTTTCCCGCCGGACCACCAAATTGATCGGCAAAACCATCGGATCCTGGATATGCCGGAGCATGCTGACCCCCAAAACCGGACATAAAATCACTGTTTAA
>JBBISE010000158.1:0-8376 GCA_037441445.1 Salinivirgaceae bacterium | reverse complement strand
AGTCGGGAAATCTTAAACTTTACACCCAACAACGTGGTGAAACTTTACAGCTAAGGTATGAAATTGTTTTCATTCACAGTGAGTATTGCTGGTACAATAAAATAATTGGGTGCCGTGTTTTAATGTACCACGAAAATTGATAACTTTGCCCGCTTAATTCACGCTATTTCTAAACTAGTATGTTTGAATATATTCGGGGAGAGGTTGCCCACATTACACCCACGTTTATTGTCATCGAAACCGGTGGAATTGGATACTATTTTCACATTACCTTGAACACCTACACGGCAGTTCAGGCGCAGGAAAACCAAAAAGACATTAAGCTGCTGGCCCATAACGTAATTCGCGAAGACGCCCACCTGCTTTTCGGCTTTTTCGACGATGCCGAACGCCAACTTTTCCGTCAGTTGATTACCGTCTCGGGTATTGGAGCAAACACCGCCCGCATGATGCTCTCGTCCATGTCGCCGGCTGAGTTGACAACGACCATTGCCCATGGCGATGCCGATGCCCTGAAAGCCATAAAAGGTATCGGGCTAAAAACTGCCCAGCGCATTATTGTCGAACTGAAAGACAAAATTGGCTCATCGCCGGCGCAAAAGGAATTATTTGCTCCTTCAAACAATACTGTACGCGATGAGGCGTTATCAGCAATGGTCATGTTAGGCTTTCCAAGGAAGGCTGTGGAAACAGTGGTCAGCAACGAATTAAGAAAAAACAGTTCAGCAAGTGTGGAAGAAGTTATTAAAACCGCACTTAAACAGTTATAAATTAAATTATTGTACGGTTTTGAAACGTATTGTAAGAATATTTTCGTTTTGCCTTTTTTTTCTAAGTACGGTAATATCCTTTGCCCAGCCCGGTTCAACCAACGATACGCTAAAGTTGGCCTTTCCGTTTGGTGACGACAACGGGTTGCTGTTCGACAGTACTAATTTTACATCGCCTTTGATGATGGAACTGCCCGAATCTGTCAAAGAAGAAGTAGTCTATGATCCCCTGACCGGCGAATATGTTGTTAGGAGAACGGTCAATGGGAAAGTCGATTACCGACCTCCGGTGCGTATGTCGCTAAAGGAATACGCAGACTACGATTTCGACAAAGCGCAACGAAACTTCTGGTCGGAACGAGCCCGAAACGAAAACTTTGAGCATCAGGGAGGGTTAATCCCGAAACTCTATATCGGGGGAAAACTATTTGAAACTATCTTTGGGAGCAACACCATTGACATTAAAGTGCGGGGACAGGCAACCCTGACGTTTGCCATTCAGTACGACAAAACCGACAACTACGCCCTTCCCGAGCCCATGCGTCGCAACACTACGTTTGACTTTGATGAGCGAATCCAGATAAACGTCAACGGAAAGGTTGGCGAAAACCTGGAAATGGAAATCAAATACGACACCGAGGCCGCTTTCGATTTCGAGAATAAAATGAACATCCGCTACAAGGGCGACGAGGATGATATCATCCAGCGCATTGAAGCCGGAAACGTGTCGCTACCATTGGCCAGCTCCTTGATACGGGGAAACCAGAGTCTTTTTGGGGTTTTAACCGAACTAAAATTCGGGAAGTTTAACTTCACTACTGTTTTTTCGCAACAAAAAAGCGAAACAAAAACCATTGAAGTACAAGGTGGGGCACAAAAAACCGAATTCACCATAAAGGCCGACGAATACGACGAGAACCGTCACTACTTCCTCAACCACACCTTTCGTGACAACTACGAAACGGCACTGCAGAACTTACCCCTAATCCAATCGGGTGCATCTATTCAGAATCTCGAGGTATGGGTGCTTAACAGGCAGGGCTCCACCGACAATTCGCGTAATATTGTTGCACTGCTCGATCTGGCTGAAAACAACCAGGACAATCTTCAAAACAACGATTTTATTACCGTTGCCGGAGGGACAAACCAAAACCCCCGAAACGAAGCAAACTCTTTATACCGGGAAATTGTCGATTTGGCCGGAATTCGCGATATTTCAACAGCGGCCAACGCCATGAATGCCCTGGAGCAACTCTACGATTTCCGCATTGGCCGCGATTACGAAATTATAGAAAATGCCCGTAAACTGAGCCAATCCGAATATCGTTTCAATAACACGTTGGGTTATATCTCGCTCAACTCGCAATTAAAATCAGACGAAATTCTGGCCGTTGCCTACAAATATACCTACGGTAATTCAACCAATTCGGTGGGGGAAATTTCAAGCGATATAGAAACTCCTAAAACGCTGATAGTAAAACTGATAAAAGGTACCAGCTTTAGCCCATCCTATGCAAACTGGAACCTTATGATGAAGAACGTCTATCGGTTGGGCGGTTTTCAGGTAAACCAGGAAGATTTCATTCTCGACGTTGTTTACAACGATGTAAAAACCGGCCGCGAGGTCTTTTCACTCGCTACACCCAATTACCCGCAGGTTGACGGAATTCAATTCCTGCGCTTACTAAACCTTGATAACCTGAACCAACAAAATCAGCGGGTTACCGAAGGCGACGGTGTTTTTGACTTTGTCCCCGGAATTACCATGGATGCCCAGCGGGGGTTACTCTATTTTCCGGTACTGGAACCCTTTGGACGGTATTTGCAGGAGAAATTTGGCAATACCGGAGAAGCCCTGGCTGAGGCCGATAAATATGTCTTTCTACAACTGTACGACTCCACAAAAACTGTCGCCCGCCAGAATACCGAGAAGAATAAATTTGCCATTAAAGGGGAATATAAATCGGCTGGGGGATCGGAAATTCCTTTGAATGCCATGAACATTCCCCGCGGTTCTGTTCAGGTTACACACGGCGGGGCCGTTCTTCAGGAAAATACCGACTATACGGTCGATTACATGATGGGCCGCCTGACCATTACCAACCCGGCCATTTTGGAAAGTGGAACACCCGTGCAAATTACGCTGGAAAACAATTCTATGTTTTCTATACAAACCAAAACATTGATGGGTGCCCACATGACCTACGATTTTGGAACCAAGTTTAACATGGGCGCAACCATCCTGAACCTTCGCGAAAATCCGTTAACAAAAAAAGTAAACATTGGTAGCGAACCCATTAACAACACCATTTGGGGGTTAAATGCCAGTTACAAAAGCGACGTACCCTTTCTGACCAAGTTGGTGGACAAAATTCCCCTTATAAGCACCAAAGCCCAGTCGTCCATAACGGTCGAAGGCGAATTTGCCCACCTGATACCCGGCCACAACAAAGTGATTGACAAAGAAGGAAAAGCCTTTATTGACGATTTCGAGGGGGCAACGTCGCATATTGATTTGCGGCAACCGTACCAATGGTCCTTGCCTTCAACGCCTCGTTTGCTGGCAGAGAGCAACCTTCCCCCCAACGAGCTTGATTATCGGAGACACTATGCTCACACAAGCTGGTATATTATTGATCCTTTGTTTTATGTCAGCGGATCTCCTGTTAGCAAAGCAGCCATATCAAGTCTTTACACCTGCCAATTTCGGGAAAACCAACTTTTCCCCAATGTCGATAATCAGCAAAGCCTTTACAATACTATCAGTATCCTAAACTTGGCATATTATCCAAATCAAAGAGGGGCCAATAATTATGATTTCGGAAGAATTAATAGTCAGGGAGAACTGATTGATCCTGAGCAAAATTGGGGTGGTTTGCAAAGAGCTTTAACGTCACCGGATTTTGAAAACCTGAACATCGAGTTTATTGAATTCTGGATGATGGATCCCTATGCCGAGGATGAGGAAAATAGCGTAGTGAGAACCGCTGAGAACCCGGCACTTTATATAAACCTGGGCGATGTTAGCGAGGATGTGCTGAAAGACGGGCGAAAAAGTTTTGAACAGGGATTGCCAAAAACATCGGAGGTGATAAACATAGCCGAAACGTCATGGGGAAGAGTCTCAACGCGCCAGGCTGTTACCAATGCATTTGATGCAGACGCTGGCTCCCGGCAATACCAGGATTTGGGGTTGGATGGGTTAAACAATGTGGATGAAGCACAGTTTTTTAGGAACCGACTGAGCTCGTTCCTAGCTGATCCTTCCATCCCGCAATCGGTGAAAGATAGGGTTCAGAATGATCCTTCGAGCGATGATTTTCGCTATTTTCGGGGTGGGCCGGTGGATGATGATCCTGCCGCTGCTGATAATATTTTGGAACGCTATAGGTACTTCTCAGGTTCGCAAAATAATTCGCCGGTAAATACAAATCAACAATTCACACCTCAATCAACATCAATTCCTGATGGTGAAGATATTAACGGCGATTTCACCTTAAACCAATCAGAAAACTATTTTCAGTACCGCGTTGATTTGTCGCCCCAGAACTTCGAGAACCACAAAAAATATATTGTTGACGAAGTAAATGTAAACATAAAAATGCCAAACGGCACTAACAAAACGGTTAAGTGGTACCAATTTAAAATCCCTATCCGTAAACCCGACGAAAAGGTGGGCGAAATTGCCGATTTCCGCTCTATTCGGTTCATGCGGATGTTTATGACCGGCTTTGATAAACCCGTGGTTTTGCGCTTTGCTCGGCTCGACCTGGTTCGCAGCGACTGGCGCCGGTACGAATACGTTCTGGACGAAAACTCGGAAAGTTTAAACCCCAACGTAAACCTCGACCAAACTACATTCGAAGTGTTGACCGTCAATATCGAGGAAAACGCGTCAAAAACACCCGTAAACTATATTTTGCCGCCAGATGTTGATCGCGAAATTGATCAGGGTGGAACCCAGGCTGCTCAACTCAACGAACAATCGTTGGCATTTCGGATTATGGATTTGCCCGATGGGTACGCCAAGGCCGTGTATAAAAACCTGGACATGGACATGCGCCGCTATGGAAAACTAAAAATGTTTGTCCATGCCGAAGCCCTGCCCGATGTTGGACAGCTCGACGATAACGAATTAACGGTTTTTGCACGTGTGGGAACTGATTTTCGCGAAAACTATTACGAGTACGAAATTCCTGTTCAAATAACTGCTCCTGGAAGTTATCCTGACAATACATGGGGACGGAATCAGGTCTGGCCCGGCGGAAACAACCTGGATGTCAGCCTGGAGACCCTGCGTGAGGCAAAAAACAAACGGAATTTGGCTATGTCAGAACCAGGGAGTTCCATTAACTTCCAAACCGAATATATTGTACCCGACGGGAAAAACCGCATAAAAGTAAAGGGAAATCCCAGTTTAGCTGAAGTGAAATCCATCATGATTGGGGTTCGCAACCCCCGGAACGACGGCATGGACAAATCAGCCGAAGTGTGGGTAAACGAACTGGCACTAACCGATTTCACCAATGAAGGCGGTTGGGCCGCCACAGGAAGGATATCGGCCCAGTTGGCCGATTTTGCGAATGTTACCGTTGCCGGAAGTACATCAAAGTCAGGGTTTGGTTCGCTCGAACAACGCATGCAAGAGCGTCAAATGGAGAACATTAACCAGTATGACGTTTCAACCAATGTTGAACTGGGGAAATTCTTCCCGGCAAAGGCAAACGTTAGACTTCCATTGTATTTTGGTTATGGCGAAGTCTTTATTACACCCGAATACAACCCCCTGGATCAGGATATCCCCCTGGATGTAACGCTGGCAAATCCCAACCTGTCGCGCGAACAAAAAGACGAGTTGTTGAAAATAGCCCGCGACTATACACGCCGGAAAAGTATAAACTTTACCAACGTTAAAATAGGGAAACCTTCGCCCAAAAACTATTTCTGGGAAATTTCCAATTGGACCGCCGGTTATTCCTTTACCGATATTTACATGCAAAACCCCAATACCGAATACAACAGTCAACAACGACATGTTGGGACGTTGGGGTACGTTTTTAACAATCGTCCAAATGTCATTGAGCCGCTGAAATCTCTGGGTTTCCTTCAGTCAAAAGCATTGGCCATTGTCAGGGAAATCAATTTCTCCTATGCTCCAACCCAGTTCTCGTTTACAACTCAGGTCGAACGAAAATACAACGAGATGTTGCGTCGTAACCTGAACAACCCTAATCAAACATTCAATCCATCGTACAACAAAGATTTCAGGTGGACAAGAAACTATGCATACAGCCACAACCTTTCCAGAGGTATTAAAATTGATTTCACCAGCAATGTAATGGCAAGAATTGAGGAGCCCGAAGGGCAACTTGACAGAAACATGTCTGATTATGAAAGGCTTAGAGATTCGGTGATTCTTCCCAGTATCAACGAATTTGGTACTGCAACGGATTATAACCATAACATTAAAATTTCCTACAATATTCCCGTCAACAAAATTCCTGGCCTGGGATGGGTAACGGCCAACGCCAACTATACCGGACAATATGATTGGAAAAAAGGCCCCGAGATGGGCGATGATTTGCCCGATTTGGGGAACCAAATCCAGAACAGCAATAAACGTATGTTGACCGTGGGGTTAAACTTCAATAAGTTATTTACCAGCGTGGCCTACGTCGATCAGGTGCACAAAAAATTTAAGAAACCTTTGGACAAACGCTTCAAAGAAAAAGAAGTTATTGACGTTCAGTATATTAAAGAAAGACTGCGTTTAAAAGCACGAGAAAAACGGGTAATTTCGCACCGACTGGAAACCATTGATGTAACCGTTGAATTGAAGGACAAAGACGGAAACCCCGTAAAATTTGAACTGAATATTGACAACGCCATGCGGGTTTCCATAACCCCCGAGACCGACGTTGTCAACGGTACGGTTACCGTCAACGGAAAGCGCGAACGAAGCCAGCATCCGTTTTTTATTGCCATGGAATACCTGACCCGGATAACAACCGGCCTTCAGAACGTGAACTTTTCCTATAACGAAGACTGGGGTTCAATTTTAAATGGATACAACCAGAACGCCCAGGGATTTTTTGGTTCAAGCTATGAATTCAAATCCCCTGGATTGGGATACCTGTTTGGTCTGACCGACGAGGATTTTATCGATAGGGTATTTGAAAGCCAGTGGATGTCAACCCAAATAAGTCAGTCGATTGTTAATCCATACACGTTGACTTTCGCCAACCGCTTGTCATTGAAAGCAACCCTTGAGCCATTGCCCGAACTTCAGATTACCTTAGATTGGGTACACAACTCCACATCGAATGAAACCAAGCAGTATTATGCCATAAACGGATCATTTGAACAAGACGAAAATGGCAACTACATTTACTACAACCGGCAGTTTCAGGGAAATTTTACCCATTCTTTTAATGGAATAAGGACTTCGTTCCAGAAGGTGGACAAGAAAACATATCGTACTGAAGCCCTGGCAGATTTCATGCGTTATCGTCAGGTAGTGGCATGGGAGATGGCTCGCCATAGGGCTGCAATCGATGCAGATTATGATCCCGGAACCGATTTTGACGGATTCCCCATGGGTTATACCGAAAATAGTCCCGATGTATTAAGAAATGCCTTTAAATCGGCTTTTGAGGGTACCGATCCCAAAGCGTTTGAAAAAGGACCCGGAAAGATTGTTCCCTCTCTTCTAGCCGCTGCGCCGAATTGGAGAATAGACTACAAGGGACTGAGCAAAATTAAGGCTATTTCAAACTATTTCCGCACAGTAACCCTGACACACGCCTACCAATCGAATTACACACTCGGCAGCTACCAATCGAATCCCCAGTATGTTGGAGATGCTCTGAAGGGTGGATATTCCGATTCGATGAACATTGAGGGAACCTATTTTATTCCCGAATTTCTGGCCAGTTCAGTTTCTTTTCAGGAGTCCTTTAATCCGCTAACCGGAGTAACCGTTACCTGGAAAAACGGGATGAACACCGGGATTAACTTCAAGAAAGACCGCAACGTAGCACTGAACCTTACCAATAGCACGTTAACCGAAATCAGGAACTGGGATTTCAGCATCAGATCGGGCTATACCATCAAAGACGTTCCATTGGTTTTTAAAACAAAAGGCGGTGGGCAGCGTAAATTTGTAAGCAACGTAAACATTTCCGGCGATTTTTCAATAAGAAACAACGTAACTTATAATCATCAACTGGCACAGAACGTCACTGACACGTTGTCGCAGAACGTTTCTGAACGTATTGCCGGAAAAATTAACTACGCCTTCAAAGTCGGTGCCGATTACCAATTAAATAAAAACCTGAATGTCCGTGGGTTCTACGAACATACCATTGACAAACCCTGGGTTTCGACTTCTTTCAGGACTGTAAGAGCAAAATTTGGGTTCAGTATCAATTACAGGTTAACGGAGTAGCTAGGTGTTGAAAAAAAAGTCAATGCAAATTCCGTTTTTTACAGAAACGCATTTTTGGTGTGAGCAAAACCTATGGTTACCCGGGGCACGAATGCCGGATGCGCGATGGCCTGACAAAACTGCGGGCCAGGCGTTGGCGTGATATGGCAAACCGGTTAG
>JBBISE010000157.1:0-8436 GCA_037441445.1 Salinivirgaceae bacterium | reverse complement strand
TTCAGAAAATTTACCCGGTAAATCCTATAAGAGAGCCATAAAAGGATTAAATTTGTATGAAATATTTTTGCTGCGGAATTAAGGAATATTTCTATTATTCGATTTGCTTATCTTACAATATATCAACGAAATAATAAATTGTTCAAAAAAAAAGAAATTCAAATCAGCGTAAGCTAAAAAAAAATTGTAGTTTTGCAGTGCGATAGGTGAAACGTTTTCCACACGGAAAATGCTCTTAAAAGGGAATCGGGTGTAAATCCCGGACAGTTCCCGCTGCTGTAAGCTCTGTTTAAGGTTCAGGATACTCTGCCACTGTTTTCGAATAAATGGGAAGGCGTCCGAAACTGGAGCAAGTCAGAAGACCTGCCTGTCTGTCAACGATTTGTAGCTTTCGGGATAAAAGCGTAAAACAGGTTTGTATTCTGGCTGTAACCAGAAAATCCACCTCGATAAAAGCGCCCTTTCCGTCGGTTGCAAATGTCTTTAAGGAGTTAACTTTTAGTCATTTGTAATGATTCGATTTTTTCTTTTAACCACAATAATTGTTACTACCTTTGCTCAAAAGGGTGTATCACAGGATATGTGTGACACACTGAACCTTGATGAAATTCGGGTTGTAGAGAAAATTTCGTTCACTAAAATTCCCTGCCAAACGATTCTAAACCTTACTCAGCTAAAAAAAAACTCGGCAATTCATCAGACACTTAGCGAAGCTTTGGAACAGTCAACGGCCATTAATGTACGGTCATACGGAACTTCCGGCATTTCAACCATCTCGGTACGTGGTGCAGGGGCATCGCATACAGGAGTGGTGTGGAATGGCGTTAACATACAGAATTTCCAAAACGGCCAATTCGATTTTTCCACACTTCCCTTAGGGGCTGCCGACAGAATTATTCTAATCCAGGGAGGAACCGGAGCACAGGTTGGAAGCGGCAGCATTGGTGGCACTGTTTTCATTGACAATGAGATCGATTTTGGTAAAACCGTGAAAGCCGAAATTGGAATGAATGCCGGCATGTTTGGACAATTTGCCCAGCAGGCCTTAGCAGAAAAACAATCCAAAAGGTTTTCGACCAGAATTACCGTCTTGAATTCGGTGGCAGAAAATAATTTCACTTACGTCAACGCTAACCGGTTTGGGTCGCCCGTTGATACTATCCGCAATGGCGCCTTTGTAAAACAATCGGTTTTAAGCAGTTCGAAGTTGAAAACAGGAACAAAAAGCGCACTGAACCTGCATCTTTGGTTAAACAAACAGCACACCGAAGACCCCGGAAACATGTCCGTGCCAGCGAAAGGCCATTTTACCGACAATGAAAACATCCGCTCTGCCGTGCATTGGGCTTGGGAAAACAACCATTTATCTTTTGATATTCGTTCTGCCTTTTTGTACGGCTACATGAAATATGCCGGAGATATTACCGCTAACCACTTTACAAACAATCAGATAAACGAAATATCGTTGGGCCGGAGTGGTAACTTGATTCCATGGAAAATGTCGGTCGTCCGATCGACAGAATGGATAAACAGCTCGGATCTTGTAGCTGCCCCCATGCGAAACCGATATTCCGTCTATGGAATTGCCAAATATCCGTGGAAAAAAGTGGAAATAGCTATGGTAGCCCGGCAGGAAGTTGTCGATAAAGAATTTATCCCTTTTACGCCTGCCTTGGGAATTAATTATCAAATTAACAGGAGGTTTTCGACAGGTGCTTTCTCGTCTCGTAGCTATCGTCTGCCATCATTCAACGATTTGTATTGGACAGGATGGGGAAACCCCAATTTAACCGCCGAAGATGCGTTGAACAACGAAATTTCACTAAAATTTGACAGCAACACATTGAGAAACGTACTGAGATTAAGACTTACTGCCTTTAACAACCATATCAAAAACATGATAGTGTGGCAACCGCAGGGTTCAATCTGGACACCGGAAAACACTGATAGAGTAAGAACCTATGGATTAGAAGTGGAATCCTCTTATCAATCAAAAATGGGTGAATTCATAAAATACGGATTACAAACCCAATATGCGTGGACAAAAAGCATCAGTGGAGGTTTTCAAATGTTGTATGTGCCCGAGCACAAAGGAGTAATTAACCTTGAGGCAAGCATAAAAGGTTATTATCTGACCTACAACCACATGCTTACATCATTTCGATACGCCAACAAAGAAAACACAATTTACGTCGATGGGTTCCATGTTGCCAACCTTGGAGTTGGTAAGTCGCTGACTTTTAGTAATTACAATTTTAAATTGGCAGCCACTGTAAAGAACCTATATAACGCCTCTTACCAGGTTATCCGGTTCTACCCCTCTCCTCCACGAAGTTTTGAAATCTCAGTATCAATATCATACAAACACATAAAAACGTAAAAACTATGAAGCACGAAAAAACAAACAGAATGAACAATTTATTAAGGAAAATCCTTTTTCCGGCCCTGGCTGTAGTGGCAATTTCAATGTCTTTTTCATCTTGTAAACCTGAAGACGAAAGAGTTTATGGTAGTTACGAGCAAGGAATCCTGATTGTCAATGAAGGTATTATGAATGCCGGAACTGCGGAAATCACGCACTATAATCCTACGACCAGACAAACACAACAAAACATTTTTGGAGCAGCCAATGCCAACCGACCGTTGGGCGATGTGGCTCAGAGCATGACCTACTACAACGGACTTTACTACATTGTTGTCAATAACAGCAACAAAATAGAGGTGGTTGATATGGAATTCAAGAGCGTAATGGTCTTTGAAAACATCATACAGCCTCGCTATCTTCAGTTTGCCGGAGGGAAATGCTATGTTTCGAGCTGGGGAAATGGGGGACAGGTATATGTTCTATCTCCTGCTACTGGTTCACTAATTAAAACAATTTCCACTGGTCCTGGTTCGGAAAGAATGATGCTGATTGACGGCATGGTTTACGTAACAAACTCCGGCGGATGGGGACATGGAACTACAATTTCTGTCATCAACACCGCAAACAACGAGGTAGAGCAAACCATTGAGGTTGGCGACAATCCTATTGACATGGTGCTTGACAACGACAATATGTTGTGGGTTCTGTTGGCCGGAAAATACAATGAATCATGGACTGAAGTTACCGGAGCCGGTCTGGTAAAAATCAACCCAAGAACGAACCAAAAAGTGCTTACCGTTGATTTTGCAGCCTCGACAGGAACAGCCGTTTCGTTGTGCACCGATGGTCAAACACTATACTACTTATACAACGGAGGTATTAACCGCATGGGCACCAACATGGAAGTGGCCCCAGCCAGCCCATTCATTTCGGGCTATTTTTACAAATTGTACCTCAAAAACTCGAAATTTTATGTCTGCGACCCTGGAAACTGGCAAACATCCGGAAAAGTGTATGGCATAAATCCCGCAACCGGAGTCGGAACTGACACAATCATTACAGGAATTATTCCTTCGTTTGTTTTATTCCGCAATTAGCGTTCAAAATAAATAAAAGAAACCTTTTAGTTCTGACATACCAAAGGGTTTGCTGTTTTTCGGGGGCAGATTGATTTCTGTCCCCGTTTTTTTTGCAAAAAGAGGAGCCTTATAGAAACAAAGCCCCTCACAAACCAAACAACGAAACACTTCTGGTGCAACACCTTACTTTTGGTTTCCGATGCTGCTCATTCGTCTTTCATCGATACGGAAGTTTTTCTGAACCGTGTGGTTAGTTGCAACAAAGGGATTCTTTTGAAATAATCGCGGCAGTTTTTGTTTCCAACTATTTTTCTTAACTTTAGGTCTCTTATAGATTCTGACTATCAAACCCTGACAGGAATGAAACATTCGCTTTACAACAACTACCTTGAATCAAAAAAATACTACGACAGGGAAACCGCTTTTCGACTGTTGATGCAGAAAAGGATACACAAAGTGTTGCTCATTTGCAGCTACTACGACATGTTTATGCTCGAAGAGGACGGACGGATAGACGAACGAATCTTCACGGAATACTATCAGTTAAACCTGAACATGCCCCCTGTTTTCATCTTGGCTAACAGTGCCGAACAGGCGTTTGACATTCTAATAACCGACAACATCGACCTGGTTATTACCATGCTGAGTGTCAGAGAAATGGATGCCTTTCAGCTGGCAAAAAAAATACGGGGAACCAACAGCGAAATACCTATTGTCGTATTGACGCCGTTTTCGCGTGAAGTAAGGATGAAGCTCAGCAACGAAGACCTTTCCGCAATTGACTACGTATTTTGCTGGTTGGGAAACGCCGATTTATTACTTGCAATTGTGAAGCTGATTGAGGACAAAATGAACGCCGACTATGATATACAAAACGTTGGCGTACAGGCTGTTTTATTAGTTGAGGACTCCATACGCTTCTATTCATCGTATCTTCCCAACCTGTTTAAAGTAGTTCTAAACCAATCACAAAAATTTATGCTCGAAGGGGCAAACGAATATCAGCAGATGTTGCGAAAGCGTGGCCGACCAAAAGTCTTACTTACAACTACATATGAACAGGCCATTGAAATTTATGATAAATACAAAGGCAACATCATAGGAATTATTTCTGATATCCGTTATCCACGGAATGGAGAAAAAGATCACCATGCAGGGTTTAAATTGGTTGATTACGTTAGAAAAGACAACCCCTACCTTTCCATCCTGTTGCAATCGTCGGAAAGCCATAATGCTAAAAAAGCCGAAGAACTGGGTGTGGGTTTTATCGATAAAAATTCGAAAAAACTTTCTCTCGAGTTGCGTGACTATGTTATTGAATATTTCGCCTTCGGTGATTTTGTGTTTCGCAACCCTGATGGGGCTGAAGTGGGACGTGCCTCGGACTTAATTTCGTTTCAAAAACAGATTGTTTTCGTACCCGAAGAGTCGCTGAAATTTCACATCGAGCGACACGATTTAAGCAAATGGTTGCGAGCAAGGGCATTGTTTTCACTGTCCGAAATTTTTTTTAAAGCCAAAGCCAGTGATTTCTCCAGCATTGACGAAGTAAGGAAATATGTTTACCAGGAAATATCGCTGTTCAGACTAAACCGGGGACGCGGAGTCATAACAAAATATCAGGGAGGTGATTTAGACGATTATTCAATTTTTGTGCGTGTTGGGGAAGGTTCACTGGGCGGCAAAGCTCGTGGTTTGGCTTTCATTGACAATGTGATTAAAAAGAACGGAATTTTCTATCAATACGAGAACATTGTGGTGTCCATACCCCACACCATGGTTCTTTGCACCGACATTTTTGATCAGTTCATGGAAAACAACCGGCTTTACGAAGTTGCACTGTCCGACAGCAGCGACGACGAAATTTTGCTCAGTTTTGCTCAGTCGTTTCTGCCCGGTTGGCTCGACGATATCATTGCCGATTTTGTTGACCATGTGGAAAGCCCGGTGGCGGTCCGCTCGTCGAGTTTATTGGAAGACAGTCATTATGAGCCTTTTGCCGGAATTTACTCCACCTACATGGTTCCCTACACCGATGACCGTCGTTCTATGATAGAAATGATAAAATGCGCCGTAAAAAGTGTTTACGCGTCGGTATTTTTTCGTTCTAGCAAAGCTTACATGGCAGCAACATCAAACATTATTGATGAAGAAAAAATGGCCATCGTACTCCAGGAAGTTGTTGGAAACAAATATAATGACCGCTTTTATCCTACCTTCTCGGGTGTAGCCCGTTCCATTAATTTCTATCCCATCGACCCCGAAAAACCCGAAGATGGGATTGCCACTATTGGTTTGGGATTGGGGAAAGTTATTGTCGAAGGTGGCAAAGTATTGCGCTTCTCGCCCAAGTATCCCAAAAAGGTACTGCAACTTTCGACATTGGGGCTTACGTTGTCCGATACACAAAAGAAATTCTATGCCGTTAACCTCGACCCTACATCGTTTAAAATTAGCTGCGATGATGGCGTAAATATTGGAGAATACGACATTTCTGAAGCAGCAACCGATGGCAGTATTAATGAAATTTGTTCCGTTTACGATTACCAGGATCAGGTAATCCGCGATGGATACTGGGGAGAAGGAAAAAAACTGATTACTTTTGCCAATATTTTAAAATACAACACTTTCCCATTAGCTGAGATACTTGAAACACTCCTTGAAGTGGGACAAAAAGAGATGAACAACCCGGTGGAAATTGAGTTTGCCGTCAATCTGGATGTACCCAAAGGAGCGCCTAAAATGTTTAGTTTTCTGCAAATCAGGCCTATAGTCGAGGAATCAGATAAATTATCGTTCGACCTGGGCGAAATTGACCCTTCGAAATGTGTCCTGGTTTCATACATGGCTCTCGGAAACGGTGTCATTGACAATATAACAGACTTTGTTTACGTCAAACCCGAGGTTTTCAATCCTGCAAACACTCAAAAAATTGCGGAAGATGTGGAAAAAATCAACAACTATTTCATTGATGAAAAGCGCAATTACATTCTGGTTGGTCCGGGAAGGTGGGGTTCATCCGATCCTTGGTTAGGAATCCCCATAAAATGGTCGCAGATATCGCAAGCCCGCCTTATTGTGGAATCGGGGTTAGATAAGTTTAGGATTGACCCAAGCCAGGGAACACACTTCTTTCAGAACCTGACCAGTTTCAGGGTTGGATATTTTACCATAAACCCGTTTATTGACGATGGATATTATGATTTGGGATACCTTAACAAACAAAAGGTACATTTCGAAACTGCCTTTATCCGACATGTGAAATTTGACACACCCCTGAAAATAAAAATCGAGGCACGTCGAAACGTTGGAATTGTTTTAAAATCAGAATATTACAACGAATAAGATTTATTGCAAAAAGAGGCATGTTTAATAACAACAATAAATCAGATCGTTTTGCAAACGTTTTAGTTGTATAATCAATTTTAATCCTTTTATTTTGTATCGCCAAACGAACAAGTTTTGGTTACCAAATAAAACAAACCTCTAATTTCTAAACAAATTCAATATGGATCTACAAAAAATTATGGCCGACCTCGAGAAGAAGAACCCTGGCCAACCCGAGTTTTTACAAGCAGCATACGAAGTTTTGGAAAGCATCGAAGACTTTGTAAAAGCGAATCCTAAGTACGACAACGCCAACATTATTGGCCGTATCCTTGAGCCAGAAAGAACTATTATGTTCCGTGTAAGCTGGGTTGACGACAAAGGCCAGGTACAAGTCAACAGGGGTTATCGTATTGAGTATAACAGCGCCATTGGACCTTACAAAGGCGGTCTGCGTTTCCACCCCAGTGTTAACCTTTCAATCCTGAAATTCTTAGGTTTCGAACAAATCTTCAAAAACTCACTTACAACTCTGCCTATGGGTGGTGGTAAAGGTGGTTCTGATTTCGATCCTAAAGGAAAATCGGACAACGAGGTTATGCGTTTCTGCCAAGCCTTCATGACAGAATTGTATCGTCATGTTGGTCCTGACACAGACGTTCCTGCTGGTGACATAGGTGTAGGTGGCCGCGAAATTGGTTTCATGTTGGGTATGTACAAGAAATTGGCAAACGAACATTCAGGAGGTGTACTTACTGGTAAAGGTCGCAACTGGGGTGGTTCCTTAATCCGTCCAGAAGCAACCGGTTTCGGTAACGTTTATTTTGCCAAAGAAATGTTGGCAACCAAAGGCGATTCATTCAAAGGCAAAACTGTAGCTGTTTCTGGTTTTGGCAACGTTGCCTGGGGTGCAGTAATTAAAGCTACTGAACTTGGTGGTAAAGTTGTTACAATCTCTGGTCCTGATGGTTATATCTACGATCCAGATGGCATCTCAACTCAGGAGAAATTCGACTATATGCTGGAACTTCGCGCGTCAAACAATGACGTTGTTGCTCCCTATGCAAAAAAATACCCCAATGCCAAATTCTTTGCAGGCAAACGTCCTTGGGAACAAAAAGTTGACGTTGCGCTTCCCTGTGCTACCCAAAACGAACTTAACGGCGACGATGCAAAAACATTGGTTGCCAACGGTTGTATCTGCGTAAGCGAAGGTGCCAACATGCCTTCTACTCCCGAAGCCATTGAAATCTTCCTGAAAAACAAAGTTCTTTTCGCTCCTGGAAAAGCGTCAAACGCCGGTGGTGTTGCCACTTCAGGTTTGGAAATGAGCCAAAACTCATTGCGTATGGGTTGGTCTAGCGAAGAGGTTGACCAAAAACTGCACGGTATCATGTGCAACATACATGCTGCTTGTGTTAAGTATGGTAAAGGTCCCGATGGTTTCGTAAACTACGTTAAAGGTGCCAACGTTGCCGGTTTCATTAAAGTAGCCGATGCCATGATGGATTTGGGCGTTATCTAAGAAAAACTGCCAATTATTTAGAAAACTGCCGCCGGGAAACTGGGCGGCAGTTTTTTTTATCTGGTCACTTTTGGAGTGAAATTGTTTAAACCCAGATTACGCATTAGCGATTAGAGGAATTTTGAGAGGGTAGTCCCACA
>JBBISE010000156.1:0-8437 GCA_037441445.1 Salinivirgaceae bacterium | reverse complement strand
TTTGATCAAGCAAAAAGTTAGAAGGAGTATAAATGCAAGGTTTTTTCTTTGTTGAATCAAAAACCATTGCATTAAGATGTGTTCTATTTACTTCTATATCGCTAAATATCAATATAATAAAAGATTTTCATCAGACCCTAATTATAGAAAATCCTCCTCCCTTAGACATTCAGTACCCGTTAACAAGCTCCTCTACGTGGACATATGGAGCTTCTGTCGAAGGCTATGGACAAATCGACAAATCTGTTGATGGTGCCGAAGCATTGAATTTGATGGGATGAAACATGCCGTGTCTTAAGGTGAAATGGAATTACACTGCACCTGCTTCTTCAAAAATTGAATATGTTAATTGGATTTCGGACATAGGCCTTGTCAAATCCATTTTCGTGTTGAAACATAGCGGAATAATCGGTTTAGGAGTAGTTGAACCAACGTATGGAATAATTGTAACAATCACCCTGACTGACTATTCGGAATGAGGTTGTATCAAAATATAACATGTTTCAGAAAAAGCTGAAAGGACCTCTCCAATACTTTATCGAATAAAATTCATAGCTATCTTCTTCTCCTTGTCGGGAGCCTGAATGGTTGAGGCAGTGGCTTCTTTCATTTTCAACAACCAGGCTATGTTTCGGGCCAGCAGGCGCAGGGTTTGTTTCCCTTCCTCGTCGTGTTCGGCTTCGCCGGGTAAGCGTCCGTGGATAATGTTCCAATAATTCGATGTGGCTATAAACATTTCCGATATTCCAAAATAGTGGTTCAGACAGTCGAAGGTTGACGAACCGCCACTGCGTCGGACGGCCACCACAGCTGCCCCCACTTTATGACGGAAAAGCCCGCCATTGGCCCCGGCAACGTAAAAAAGCCTGTCTAAAAAGCATTTCATGGTTCCGGCCACTCCCATGTAATAGACCGGCGATCCCAGAATTATGGCATCGGCCTCCTTCAATTTCTGGAGATATTCGTTCAGAACATCTGTTTTTAGGATGCACTCCCCGTTTTTATTTTCACTGCACTTTCCGCAGGCCATACAGCCTCGGATGGCTTTGTCGCCAATATGCAGGATTTCGAATCCAACACCTTGGTTTTTAAGCTCTTCTCCAATCATGGCAAGGGCATGAAATGTGTTTCCATTGGCTTTGGGACTTCCGTTAATGGCTATGGCTTTCATTTTTTTTAGGGGATTAGGAATTAGGGTTTAGGAGTTTAGGATTTAGGCTGTTAGTAAGGGTATACGAGTGGATTGATTTACTGTTTGCTGGTAATTTTGGTCATAGAAACCTCCATTTCCTTTATCTTTGATTCCAACAGCTCAATTTCCATTTGTTTCAAACGCAACTCGTTTTTTGCGTTTTCCAGTTCTGTGCAACAGTCGGTTGCGTTTACCTTGGTGGTGTGGGTTTCTGTGGTGGTGTTCCCTGAGCAGGAAAGCAGGGTAACAGCCGAAATAAGAATTACAACGTATCTCATAAATTTTGTAATTGAGTTTGTTTCCCAAAGATACACAAAAAACAAAACCAGATAATCTTCCTGCACTGTTAAACCGGAACAGCCCCGGCATCGGAGTACAGGATAAACCATTGTAATGTAGAAAAAAAACAGGAGATTCAACGCACTTTTATTTCTATTACCTGAATTTGACTCCTTTTACAGCTACGGTTTCGGCAAGTTTGTGCTTACCTGGCTGAACTTACTCGTCAGTCTGAGCCCTAAATCAGAATCTCCCTGGCAAAAAGTTTTTTCAAAACACTAAACAGGTGCAATTTTTGCTGCTATCTTTGCTTTTAAAATTTTACCCGTGTTATGAACGATATCCGGCTGCCCTCGAAACTATTGGAGAATGCTGTAAACGAACTTTCTAAATTGCCCGGAATTGGCAGCCGAACTGCGCTAAGGCTGGCATTGCACCTGTTGGGACAGACCAAAACAGAAGCCGTAAGGTTGGGTACTTCTCTGGTTGATTTGGTAGAAAACGTGCGCTTTTGTAAAACGTGCCACAACATTACCGAAACGGATACATGTAGCATCTGCACCGATGCCAACCGCGATCATTCCCTGGTTTGCGTTGTGGAAGATATCCGCGATATGATGGCCATTGAAAGCACATTGAGATACAAGGGTGTATATCATATACTTGGCGGAATAATTTCACCGGTCAACGGGATTGGCCCGCACGATTTGACCATGGAATTGCTGAAAAAGCGTGTGGAGAATGGGACAATTTCGGAACTTATTTTTGCACTGCCCACAACCATGGAGGGCGACACTACTGCTTACTATATTTTTCGAATGCTGGGCAATTCAACCCCAAGAATATCAACTCTGGCCCGGGGCATTGCCTTTGGCGACCAATTGCAATATACCGACGAAATAACCCTGGGCAATAGCATTGCTGACAGGGTTCCATATAAAGGATAATAAAACAACAAAATGCTGATTTCTAACCCACAAACAAACACTTTTATGAAGCAACTTTTTACCCTTGTTCTGTTGGCTATACTTTCGTTGCCAGCAATGTCGAACCCGACACCAAAATACTCGAGAGTCAAAGTATTTGCCGGAACCCCTAAGCAGTACAAAACCTTGATGCAACTGGGCATTCCCATGGAGAGCAAAGAACGCAAGGCTGGTCAGTACTTTATTGGCGAGTTCTCTGAAGACGAAGTCCGGTTAATTCAACAATCGGGAATCGAGTCGGAAATTCTGATTGACGACCTTTCCTCATTTTACGTTAAACGCAATGAGGGGATTAATATCGAAGCCCTGAATCAGGAAATGAAAGCCGCCAAGCGCGATTATAACGGGATAGTGACCCCGCAGAATTTTTCGTTGGGAACTTTTGGGGGATACCACAGCTACGCGGAATTATTAGACGAACTTGACGAAATGCGTACCCTATACCCCAACCTGATTTCAGTAAAAGCGCCTGTAAGCCATACAACCACCATTGAAGGCCGCCCGGTTTACTGGGTAAGAATATCAAACAACCCCGATGTAAACCAGGAAAAAACACAAGTGCTTTACACCGCCCTTACTCATGCCCGCGAGCCGGCCGGAATGCAGCAAATGCTTTTCCAGATGTGGTATATCCTTGAAAACTATGAAACAAACCCCGAAATTCAAGCATTGGTCGATAACCTTGAAATATATTTTATTCCGTGTGTTAACCCCGATGGGTATATTTACAATCAAACAACCAACCCCAACGGCGGTGGAATGTGGCGCAAAAACAAGCGCGACAATGGGGATGGTAGTATTGGGGTTGACCTAAACCGCAATTTTGGGTACATGTGGGGATACGACAATCAGGGCTCCTCACCAAACGGTTCTTCCATGACCTACAGGGGAACCAGTGGGTTTAGCGAACCCGAGACCCAGATTGTAAAACAATTTTGCGAATCGCATGAAATCAGCCTGGCGCTTAACAACCATACCTACGGCGATATACTAATTTATCCGTTTGGATATGAAAATATTTTATCACCCGACTCAACGGTTTTTATTGAATACGCCAAGCGCATGACCGCCATGAACGGATATCAGTACGGAACATGCTACCAAACACTCAACTATACAGCCAACGGGGGAGCGGATGACTGGTTTTACGGCGAACAAACCACCAAAAACAAGATTCTGGCGTTCACACCCGAAGCCGGGAATGCTGACGATGGGTTTTGGCCGGCAGCCAATAAGATTGAGGAAATTTGCTCGGGACACACTGAAATGAACCTCTATATTATGCGTTTTGCCCTTCCTTATTCAGAAATAATTGATTTATCGGAGAAGACTGTGACAGGAAACGAATTCGATTTTTCGTTCCTGCTAAAATCGCTGGGAAGGGTAGAAAGTGCTGACTTTACCGTTTCTGTCGAGCCTATTTCCAACAATATTTTATCTGTTTCGTCACCAGTTTCGTTTACCGGAATGGGATTGTTAGATCAAGAGCAGGGATCGATTGTTGTTTCAATGAAAAATAATGTTATTCAGGGCGATGTAGTGACATTTGTCGTTCATATTGACAATGGACTATACACCAAAACCGACACGATTACGAAATTCTACGGTGAATTCTCCATGGCCATAAACGACAACTGCGAGAGCATGGAAAATTGGACATCCACATCGTGGAACGTTTCAACAGCACACTATGTTTCTCCGGACAAGTCAATTGCCGATTCGCCTTCGGGAAGCTATGATAGCAACGTAAACACAACTGTAACCTACAGTCTGACTATTGATTTAACTGACGCTATGTATGCCACTCTTGAGTTCAATGCCATGTGGGACATCGAAGCCGGTTATGACTACGCACAACTGCAGGTATCTGAAAACAACACTCAGTGGGCTGCCTTGGCCGGGAAATACACAAAGCGTGGGAATCAATATCAGGATACCGATCAGCCTTTGTATGACGGCACAAGCAGTTGGGTAGAGGAGGAAGTTTCGCTGGAGAATTATGTTGGAAAAACAATTTATCTGCGGTTCCGTTTTGTTAGCGATGGCAGCGTTGCCGGCGATGGCTTTTATTTCGACGATTTCAAACTCTACAAAATGGTAGCCCAAACCACACCAACCATGAACCTTCCGGAGCGTTTCGAATTTGATCAGGGGTCAACCTTGGATGTTGACTTTACGGATTATATCGCTTCCTCTTCCCTTGATGGTTTTACACTAAACTGGGAAGGGAACTCTAATGTTGAAATCACGAACGACAATTGGGAACTGACCTTTGTAGGATCCAATTCTGACTGGCATGGCGAAGAATCCGTAACTTTTACCCTCGACTACGGCAGTGGGCAGATTCAAAATGTTGTTACAATTGCAATAAACCAAATAAACGGTATTGACAACGCTGAACAACCATTGGTTTACGTCTATTTTCAGCCCGACAGCCGAAAGCTGACGGTGCGCATTCACGGAGAATATGCTGGACAAGTAGTTGAAATATACTCTATTATGGGGCGAAAACTGGCTTCAGCCTCTGTACGATCGGCTGTGGTAGAGTTTGATTGCATGGCAATAGAGTCCGGAATTTACCTGATTCGGATTTCGAACGGCTTAACACTGAAAGCGATAGTCTATTAGGCAGAAGAGAATAAAAAAAGTAAATGAAAATTTTAAAACAAAAGACCGATTGAACTTTCAACCGGTCTTTTGTTTTGAAGCCAAGGTGTTTATTTTAAGTTCTTAATCAAGGCTTCTATCTGTTCAAGTCTGGCCCTCAACAGTTCGTTTTCGTTTTCCAATTGGTTGATTTTTGACGATTGTTGCTCAATGATTTGTTGCTGTTCCTTTATTGCATTAACAATTACGGGAACCATTCCTCCGTAGGAGATACCTAATTGACCCTCATTGTCTTTTACAACAACTTCCGGGATTATTTCCAGTAATTTTTCCGGATCAATTCCAATGCGTTGAGAACTGTTTTCATCGGTTTCTTTGTAGTACAGTCCATCAATTTTAAGCAATTTATCTAATGCTTTTTCAATTGAGGTACTGTTGTTTTTTAAACTCTTTTTTGCGGTATGTATCCAACCGGCACCTGTATAGGTTCCAACTGATACTGATGGTATAATAACGGTTAACGCAGCGCTTGGGCTTGTAGTGCCTATTCCTAAGCGCATGTTCGCGTTATCCCACGTTAAATATTGGTTTGACGTCAATTCGCTCGACGAAGACCAAAAGGAAATTTTTCCTGCCTGTCCGGTACCTTGGGGCAATTCCAATGTACTTCGCATAATTTTTCCGGAAAAATCGACATACATATTTGGGGCTGAAGATGTTTCAGCAGCATACGCCCCCATGCAGTACAAACTTGTAATGTTGTCATCCCCCAATTTTACTGAATTACTGACCGGCGGAACGGCACCATAACCAACTGCCACCGTGTTCGATAATGTTCCCGTGGTTGGACCAGCTTCTGCACCCAAAGCCGTGTTTTTCTCACCGGTTGTGGTAAAATATAAGGAGTAGTAGCCAACACCGGTGTTTGAATTTGATTTAGATTGAAGTAAAGACAGATGCCCCATTGCTGTATTTTGATTCCCCGAAATATTCTGGTTCATGGCATAGTCGCCAACTGCTGTGTTCGAGTAACCTTCGGTGTTTGCATTCAAGGTTCGGTTTCCAATTGCTGTTATGCTAAAACCATTGGTTGTGGCATTGGCTGCGTATGCCCCGACCGCCGTGTTCGAACTACCCGTGCTCGCGTAGAGGGCTTTATAGCCCATGGCTGTATTGTAAGAACCATCGGTGGTATAGAGCGCACTATGTCCCACAGCGGTGTTTTCCTCTCCGGTTGTTGATCTCAATGCGGTTAAACCAATGGCCGTATTACGGTGTCCCCATGTGTTTGACAACAACGCGCTGTTTCCAATCGCTGTATTTTCATTACCACCCTTGTTTTCGAACAGAGCTGAAGCTCCAATTGCAGTGTTGTAATCACCCGTGGTGTTTTTGCTTAACGTTCCCGAACCGTAAGCGCTGTTCCCATGTCCATCGTTGTTGGTGTACATGGTCATAAAGCCAACGGCGGTATTGTCGGTTCCTGATGTATTGGTATAAAGGGCATCGCTTCCTACGGCGGTATTTTTGTCTCCATATTCGTTATTGTAAAGGGCTGAACTACCCACCGCTGTGTTGTAATCTTTGTCGAAATTCTTAAACAATGCTGCAGTACCTAAAGCCGTATTGAATGAACCCATATAGTTGCTGTAAAGTGCATCGGCTCCCAAAGCGGTGTTGTTGTTTCCGGTTCCGTTGGTTGTCATGGCCTGGGAACCTACGGCTGTGTTGGAACTTCCAGTGGTGTTAGTGGACAAAACCATAGAACCTACTGCGGTGTTAAACGATGCTGTCTGGTTTTCGTGTAAAGTATTGACACCAACTCCTGTATTGTAGCTTCCGGTGGTGTTTTTATTCAACGATTCTTTTCCCAGAGCGGTGTTGTTGGCTCCGTCAGTGTTTAATTCCATGGCTTTGGAACCAATGGCTACGTTTCCAAACCCTTTTCGGTTCGAGTAGAGAGCATAAGCCCCCGCCCCCACGTTGTGGCCTCCGGAATCGGTCATATAACCTGCCTGATAGCCTAAATATAGGTTATACCAACCTACGTTGATATTTTTTCCAGCCTCGTAACCCATCATGGAATTAAACCGACCTTCAGTCAGTTGTTCGCCAGCCTGATAACCCAGAACAGAGTTATAGAGACCATCGGTAATTTTTAGTCCCGTTTTATGCCCGATAAAATAGTTGTCGGGATTCAGGAACATAAAGCTTTCGGGTTCGGCTTTTCCGGTTGAAAGTCCTCCCACGGCAAATCCACCTTTCTCCGCTTTGCCATCGTTGGAAACGTTTATGCGTGCACTGTCGCGGGTGATGCGCAGATACTCTTCGCCCATTAACTTTCCTGTTGAAAGCCCTCCTACTGCAAATCCGCCTTTCTCTGCCTTACCGGGGTTGGTATCAATGTAAATCCTTGCGCTGTCGGGATTAATAAAGAACAAATCCTTTGTTCCTTTGCCCGTGGAAAGTCCACCAACGGCAAAACCGCCTTTCTCAGCTTTTCCTACCGGCTCGCGTAACAAAACACGCACACTGTCGGGAGTTACTCTGAAAAACAAGTTTCCTTCTTCTTTTCCGGTTGACAATCCGCCCACAGCAAAGCCGCCTTTTTCTGCCTTGGTGTTGGTAGTGTCAACATAAATGCGGACTCCTGATTGATAAACGCCAAAAACCACTTGTCCCAATTTATTCTTTACCTCAAAAATGGGATCTTCGTCGCCAGCAGTGGGGTAACTGATCACAGCTACGTTGGGGTCAACATTGAACGATTCCAGGTTTGTCAGGGTTGATTCGCCCGACCATACAGCAATTTTCCCTGCAGTTCCCGTGCCGCTGATAGTTCCGCCTCCTCCACCGTCGAGACCATCCTGAGCCATTATTTGCCAGACGCTTCCGTCAAAAACGAACGATTTTTTTAGTGTTGAATTGTAATAGGCCTGATTCAGTTCCGGATTTTCAGGAGCCACAATATGGGTCCCGAGCCATTCAATGGAAGCGCCATCATCGCCGGGCAAACCTTGTTCACCTTGCTCGCCTTGTATGCCCTGTATTCCCTGTTCACCTTGTGGGCCAACCATAGAAATGCCAGAACCCCAGTTTACACCTATTTTAGGGCCAAAAAGGGTGTTTGATGTTGTGTTTATAAAAAAGTCACCCTCATTTCCATCGGTACTCAAGGGGTCAGAAGGGCTATTTAGTATGGTTCGTCCATCGATTCCGTTTGTGCCTGGCAAACCCGGTTCTCCCTGAGCCCCGGGTGTTCCGGCTTCACCTTGTGGCCCTGGGGCCCCCTGTGGCCCCTGCTCGCCTTGCGGGGCTTGAAATTCAACCCAGTTCGTATTGTCTGTTTTTGGCTCGGAGGTTGACTCAAAAG
>JBBISE010000155.1:0-8548 GCA_037441445.1 Salinivirgaceae bacterium | reverse complement strand
AAAAAAAGGCTGCCTAACAACAGCCTTTTTTATTATCTGCAATGAGAACCCGTCTGGGTGGGAATTTCTTTTAGATTCTGGAAATCAGACCAGTAATTACTTTCGTCATATGTGGCTCAACAGATCCAGCGACATCCTGCACTTCTTCATGTGTTGTTCCCTTGTCAGGATCGACGGGTTTGTCAACATTCGTAATTACAGACATTCCAAAAACTTCAATTCCCATGTGGTTAGCCACAATTACTTCGGGTACGGTTGACATTCCTGTGGCGTCAGCGCCAAGGATACGAAACATTTTGTACTCAGATGGTGTTTCAAGAGTTGGTCCGGTTGATCCCACGTAAACCCCTTGACGTACAGGTATATCATTCAAACGAGCAATTTCCATAGCCAACTTTATTAATCTTGGCGAGTAAGGTTTGCTCATATCGGGAAAACGGGGCCCGAGTTTGTCAAAATTTTTCCCTCTTAAGGGGTTTTCAGGGAAAAAGTTGATTTGATCCCTGATTACCATCATGTCACCTGCATTGAATTCAGGATTAAGACCTCCAGCAGCATTCGAAACAATGAGTGTTTTTACACCAAGAAACTTCATAACCCGAACAGGGAAAGTTACTTGCTGCATTGTGTATCCTTCGTAATAGTGAAACCTTCCCTGCATTGCCACCACTTGTTTTCCACCAAGTTTGCCAATAACCAATTGTCCACTGTGCCCCTCGACCGTTGAAACGGGGAAATTGGGAATTTGTTGGTATGGAATTTTCACTTCAGCATCTATTTTATTACCAAGGTTACCCAAACCGCTACCCAATATAATACCCACTTCGGGCATTGTTTTAATCTTCGCCTTTATAAATTCGGCGGTTTCTATAAATTTTTCCATCATATAGCTTTAAATATGGTTTGTTGTAAAGATAGGGATTTGATTGAAAAAAGCCAAAAAAAAGCTGTTTTATACATGTTTAAAAAAGGGTGTTCTTGTCATGGAGTGACTGCGGAATTGTTCCTTTTTTCACCAAACGGAAATAAACATCCGGAATACACTTCTTTGGATATACCTAACAATCAACGACAACCATTCAGCTAAAAATTCCGTATATTTGTGTGCCGATCTCTTCATAATCGTCGGAAGAAACCTTTAATTTTATAAATATGAAGCCGTTTATTCCCGCACTTTTACTATTCCTGGTATTGCCTGTTTCGGGGATATTTGCCCAGGTTGAGAAAAAAATAACCGGTGCTACCGGTGAAGGAATTATTGCTGGACGTGTTAGCGAGAGCGATGCGCGTGCAGAGGCATTGAGCAAGGCAAAAATAGAAGCCCTACGAAAGGCGGGTATTACTGAAAGCCTTAGTTCATACCAGATGCTTTTTAAAAGCGAATCGGAAAACAACTTCTCCGAGTTTTTTAGTTCGGACGTGCAAACCGAAATCCAAGGTGCTGTAAAGGAGTATGTTATTGTGAATGAGAGGCGTAAATCGCACGAACACTATTTTGCTATTGAGGTAACTATTGATGCCACCGTCGTGATTTATGACACTAAACCCGATCCAACCTTTAGCGTGCGGATTGATGGCATCAAGCAACTGTATGAATCGGGAGAAAAATTGGAATTTTCCATCATGTCCACCAAGGATTGTTATCTGCATATTTTCAATATTGCCGATAATTATGCTGCTTTAATGTACCCAAATGCATACGAACAGGAAAAACTAATCTCGTCGGGGGTTAAAGCGGTATTTCCTTTTGGGTACAACAATTACGAGTTGTCAAAGGAAGGGATAGAACCCGAATTTAACCGCCTGGTTTTTGTTTTTACCAAACAACCTTTAAAATACTTATTTATCGATGGCGAAGATCAAATCACTACTTCCGAGAAGATTTTCTCCCGGGTTTATGGAATGACACCCGATAAACGAATTGTTCAATATCAAACCTTTACTATTCGCTAATTTTTTAATGAAAACAAACACGCTCAACAGGTACGAGCGGCTAAAAAGCCGGAAGGCGATTGAACACTTATTGGTTGACGCAAAAACGTTCCATTTTTTCCCGGTCAGGGTGCTCTTTAAAACAATTCCTGCAACAAGACCAGAACCCTTGCAGGTTTGCACCAGTGTGTCAAAGAGAAAGTTCAAGCACGCCATTGACCGCAACCGCATAAAACGACAAATGCGCGATTCGTGGAGAAAAGGCAAACAGCAGCTTCGGCAAAAACTTACAGAATTGGAACTACAAATGGACGTTATGCTCATTTACACTTCAAAAGAGTTTGAAGAATGTGCGAAAATCAATAAAAAAATATTGTTAGCTTTGGAACGTTTAGTTGCTGAGATCGAAATTACGGGCAACCAAACCGATAATCAACAATAAATCAATAGGTATGAGAATAAAAATCTTTTCTGCAGTAGAACGTTTTTCGAGAAAAACCCGAATATTTGCCGTAACCACAGCTTTAGGATTGGCTTTTTTACTGTCAGCCGCCGTTGACAACAGTTTCGAATTGGTCAAAAATCTTGACATTTTTTACTCGGTGGTTAAGGAGCTCGATGCTTTTTATGTCGATGAGATTGACCACGGCAAGGTTGTGAAAAGTGGAATTGAGAGCATGTTAGAAGCTCTTGATCCTTACACAAACTACATTCCTGAGTCAAAAATTGAAGATTTACGCTTTATGACCACCGGTAATTATGGAGGCATTGGGGCATTAATCCGAAAATCAGGAAACCGCACAGTAATTACTGACCCTTATGAGGGATTGGCAGGTCAAAAGGCAGGACTAAGGGCCGGGGACATTCTACTCCGAATAGATGATTTTGATACGGAAAATCAAGATATTGAGTCGGTTTCTGAGAAACTGAAGGGATTACCAGGCACAACGTTGAAAATCATGATTGAGCGTTTTGGACAACCCAAACCCATGGAATTTTCTGTTGTCAGAGAAAATATTCATATCAGTTCCATACCTTATTACGCCCTGCTCGAGAACCAAATAGGGTACATCCAGTTTAACAACTTTACCCAAAACTGCGCCGAAGAACTAAAAAACTCACTGGATAGCTTAATGACCCAAGGGGCAACTTCACTCATTCTGGATTTAAGAGGTAATCCCGGAGGATTACTCGACGAGGCAATCACTATTTGCAACCTGTTTATACCCAAGGGACAGCTCATTGTATCGACCAAAGGCAAAATGAAACAATGGAACCGCGATTACGTAACAACAAGCGAGCCTTTTGCTCCAAAAATTCCCGTTGTTGTCATGGTTAACCGCGGTTCAGCATCAGCATCCGAAATTGTTGCAGGAGCGCTTCAGGATATGGATAGAGGAGTGGTATTGGGCACACGCACTTTTGGCAAAGGTTTGGTACAGGCCACACGTCCGTTGAGTTATAACGCTCAGCTAAAACTTACAACAGCGAAATACTACATTCCCTCGGGGCGTTGTATTCAGGCGCTCGACTATTCACACCGAAACGAAGATGGTAGTGTGGGAACAATCCCCGATTCATTGGTTTCGGAGTTTACCACTAAAAATGGAAGAAAAGTGTATGATGGCGGTGGAATTAAACCTGACATTGAGATTGAACCCAAAATCATGAGCCGTGTTACCACAGGTCTGTACATCGAAAACCATATTTTCGACTTTGCCACCCAATATGCTGTAAAAAACCCACAAATAGCCAGTCCTGAAAGTTTTTCAATTACCGAAGCCGATTACAATGATTTCAAGGAATTTATGAAACAGCGGAAATTCAATTATGAACTGGAAAGCAATCAAAAGTTGAATGATTTGATTAAATCGCTGAAGCAGGAAAAATATTACGAAACTGTTGAAACCGAGGTGAAAGCCATTGAAGAAAGGATTAAACAAGACGTTCAAAAAGACCTGACCGTTTTTAAAGATGAGATTACGAAACTGCTGAACGAAGAGATAACCAGCCGCTATTATTACCAACGTGGCCGTATCCAATATTATCTAAGACACGATAATGAACTGGATTCGGCCAAGTCGGTTTTGAATAATTTAAATCGTTACAACGCCATTCTAAATGCAAGGTAGAAAGGGGGTTACCCTTTCAAACCCTTTAACTGGCCTTCGATAGCGGCAATTTTTGCCTCAGCGTCGGTCAGTTTTTTTCGTTCGGCCTCGACCACTTTTCCCGGAGCCGATTGCACAAACTTTTCGTTGCTAAGTTTTTTATTAACCGAGGTCATAAAACCGCGGGTGTATTCCAGTTCAGCTTCCAGTTTTTTAATTTCCTCGTCTTTATCTATTAATCCCGATAGAGGAACATATAATTCGTGGGTTCGGATTAACTGCACCGCCGCATCGGCAGGTTTCTCGCTGGCAATGGCAAACTCGGAAAGGTTGGTAAGTTTCTCAACAATTGCCCCATAAACAAGTTTCAGGGCTTCATCGCCTAGTTTTACAAATGCTGTAAGTGCCTGTTTAAATGGAATGTTCTTTTCAGTCCGTATGGTTCTAATGGCACTGATAATTTCGGAATGCAGGTCAAATTGCTCAATTTTTTCCATATCAAAATGCGCTGCAACTGGCATTTTGCTTACCATAATTGACTCCCCTGCTTTGCGTGCTTCGAGGTTCTGCCAGATTTCCTCGGTTATGAAAGGCATAAACGGATGAAGAAGTCTTAACATGCTGTCAAAGAAACCAAGGGTTGACTGATAGGTTGCTTTGTCCATGGGCATTCCAAAGGCAGGTTTGGCAATTTCCAGATACCAACTGGCAAAATCGTCCCAGAACAATTTATACACGGTCAGCAACGCCTCGTTTATGCGGTAATGCTGGAAATGTTCGTCAATTTGCTGAATTGTAAAATTTAACTTATGTGCTAACCACTCAATCCCCTGCTGTGCGGAGAGAGGTTGTTGGGCGCTATCATCAACATTCCATGATTTTACAAGACGGAAAGCATTCCAGATTTTGTTTCCAAAATTTCGTCCCTGTTCGGGTAAAGAGTCGTCATAAAGCAAATCGTTTCCAGCAGGCGAACACAGTAGCATTCCAACGCGCACACCGTCGGCACCATAGGTTTTCATCAACTCAATGGGGTCGGGCGAGTTGCCCAGCGATTTTGACATTTTGCGGCGCAGGTGGTCGCGGACAATCCCTGTGTAATAAACACCACTGAATGGTATTTCTCCTCTGTATTCCAGGCCGGCCATAATCATACGGGCTACCCAGAAAAACATAATTTCAGGGGCAGTAACAAGGTCGTTGGTTGGGTAATAGTATTTGATATCAGGATTATCGGGGTTGTTTATTCCGTCGAATACCGAGATGGGCCACAACCACGAGGAGAACCAGGTGTCGAGACAATCTTCATCCTGACGCAAATCGTTACTTGTCAGGTTGGTGTTTCCTGTTTTCTGTTTGGCCAAAGCCAATGCCTCTTCGGCTGTCAACGCAACCACAAACTCGTTGCTGTTGGGCAGATAAAACGCAGGGATTCTCTGGCCCCACCATAATTGACGGCTGATACACCAATCCTGTATGTTCTCCATCCAGTGTTTGTAGGTGTTTTTTAGTTTTGGTGGATAAAAGCGGACATCATCGTTCATTACCACGTTCAAGGCAGGTTTTCCAATATCTTTCATTCGAAGGAACCATTGCATTGACAATTTGGGCTCAATAACGGCATCTGTACGTTCAGAATAGCCCACTTTGTTGGTATAGTTTTCGAGTTTCACGAGGTTTCCGGCCTTTTCGAGGTCAGGCACAATTTCTTTCCTGACATCAAAACGGTCTTTGCCAACATACAGGATAGCTTTCTCGCTCAAGGTTCCATTGGGGTTAAAAATGTCAATAGATTCAAGATTGTGGCGGTTTCCAATGGCGTAGTCGTTGATATCGTGCGACGGTGTTATTTTCAGAGCACCGGTACCAAATTCCATGTCAACATACTCGTCCTCGATTACCGGAACGGGTCTGTTAATGAGCGGTACAAGTACTTTCTTGCCCACTAAGTGTTTAAAGCGTGTGTCGTTGGGGTTTACACAAACGGCGGTATCACCCAAAATCGTCTCGGGGCGGGTTGTGGCAATGGTAATAGATTGCGTTGGATCGTTTTCAACAAAATAACGAAGGTAGTATAACTTCGAATCAACCTCACGGTAAATCACCTCCTCGTCGCTAACAGCAGTTTGTGCTTGGGGATCCCAGTTTACCATGCGGACGCCACGGTAAATAAGACCTTTATTGTACAAATCGACAAAAACCTTCAGAACACTTTGCGAAAGGGGTTCGTCCATGGTGAACTTCGTGCGGCGCCAATCGCAGGATGCCCCAAGTTTTTTGAGCTGTTCGAGGATGATGCCCCCGTGTTTTTCTTTCCATTCCCAGGCATGCTTCAAGAACGCCTCGCGGGTAAGGGACGTTTTTTCAATTCCCTCATTTTTCAGCTTGGCCACAACTTTAGCCTCGGTAGCTATGGATGCGTGGTCAGTGCCGGGAACCCAACAGGCATTTTTGCCCTGCATGCGGGCACGACGAACCAGAATATCCTGAATTGTATTGTTTAGCATGTGACCCATGTGAAGTACGCCAGTAACATTTGGCGGCGGGATAACAATACAATAGGGTTCGCGGTTGTCGGGATCGGAGTTGAAAAACCCGTTGTCCATCCAATATTTATACCACTTGTCTTCGGTTTCGGCCGGATTGTACCTCGATGAAATTTCGGTCATTGTCTATATATTTTAGTCGTTTATGCCTTTAATAACTTGCCATAAACAGGTTATGGCGTTAAATTTTTAGAGTGGCAAAGATAATAAAATAAGTTGATCCATTTTTTTCATACCTTTGGATAATAATCTGATTATATCGTGTATATCTGGTCGAAAAATAAAAACAATGTACGATTTCGTTACGGCTTGAGTTTTCTGGCAGGTGTCGTTATTTCGGTTATTTTGAACGACATTCCCTTCTTTGCTATTCCTCTGGAGTCAATAATTTCCGGTACAGCGTATAACACGTTTTTATCGGTTTTAACCGTTAAACACATCAATATGTTTGGTGTTCCTGCCGAGTTGTTGGGCGATCAGATTGTGGTGGGCGAACGTAGTTTCTATTTTGCCTATGGATGTTTGGGAATAAGACACTTGTCCCTTTTTGCGGGTTTTATACTTTTTTATTTTGGCAGATTCTGGCACAAACTGGTGTATGTTCTGTTGGGATTTTTTATTCTGACGCTGGCCAACATAAGCCGCGCAACACTCATAGGAATTGCTGTTTGGTTTGACCCTTCATGGTTCCAGTGGGTACACGAATACGGAACTATGTTTATTTTGTACTCAACCATCTTCCTGCTTTGGATTGTGTGGTCAAAGAAAATCAAGGGTTTATAAAAATTAACGCGCCATTAACGATATTTAGCCCTACCTTAACAACAAAAAAGGAATATTATTTGTCATTTGAGGACTGATTTTCAACCGAATAATCCATGGAATACTTCCACGACATATACGCCGTAAAAGAAGACCCAAAAAAGGTTCGCGAGGGAGTTATTCTCATTTCCGAGCCGTTGGGCAGGGATCTGTTTTTCAAAAAATCCGTTATCCTGATTGTAGAGCACAACGCACAAGGAACTGTAGGATTTGTGCTGAACAAGCCCTTTTTTCTGCCCATGAAGGACATTTTCAACGAATTTCCCGATATTCCCAATAATATTTCGCTGGGTGGCCCGGTTGAGCCAAACACCCTTCACTTTGTGCACACCCTTGGTGACAGGTTTGGGAATTGCAAACGAATTTCCCCCGACTTATACTGGGGTGGCGATTTCGAAACCATGCAACTAAATATGAAGGCGGGATTGGTTGACAACCGTCAGATAAAGTTTTTTGTTGGTTACAGTGGATGGGCACCGGGACAACTTGACGAAGAACTGGCTCGTGCACAATGGGTTGTGACTGACTTGTCGCCCGGAAAAATCATCAATTCTCCTGCAAATCTTTGGGACGACTGTATTGAATCACTGGGTCAACGTTTTAAACCTTGGTTGCATGTGCCGGAAGAGCCGGCTATGAATTGATAGGAGGAGTATCGAAACTAAAATCGGTATCCCAATTCCAATTCAATAAATCTCCCGGGACACAGTCCTCCCTTTTTATCAATATAGATACGGTTGAAAATGTTTTGCACAAGAGCATTAACATATAGACCCTTATACAACTGAGCCTGTATGTCTATGTCAACGGTTGAATATCGCTCAAGTCCAAGAGTGTTTTGCTCATCGGCCCATTGCTTTCCAATGAAATTGGCAGAAACAAATGTTGAAAACCGCTTATGCCTGTACCCTGCACCGGCAAATGCCTGATGAAATGGAACTTCGGACAATTTCTTTCCAACATTAGTTTGGTCTGTTTCGCTGTTGGAGTGAATCTTCAGGATTTCAGAGTTGTAATACAAAAGTGAATTTATAAATAGTCCAATTTTGGTGATTTGATTTTTTTTATTACCTTTGGACTACAATATAATTCATACATATGGCTTCACCAAAAGTAATACCTGTTAAAGAAAGCGTT
>JBBISE010000154.1:0-8557 GCA_037441445.1 Salinivirgaceae bacterium | reverse complement strand
GAGTTTCATCTCTTTCTCCTTTGACTTGAAAATTTAATCTTTATCTCCTCTCTGTTAATAGTTCGTTAAACTTTTATTTTTCGACTCCACTCAAAATGACAAGTGGCTCAATATTAATCACTTGCGTCATGCTGAGCGTATTCGAAGTATGTATTGATTATCAGATAGTTAAAAAAAGTTTAACGAACTATTGCTCTGTAAAAGTTGCATTTATTTGTTGAATTTATGAAATAAAAATAGACCAAGTTTTACAAATCTCCGACTTTGGTGAATTAAGAGTTAACAAAATTGGCGACATTTGCACAGGTCCATTGAAAAATGAAGAAGATCCAGAAAAGAAAAATGAGAAACAACTGTAAAATAAAAAACCACTCACAAATTTTACTCTGTAAGTGGTTGTTTTAGAGGTGATCCCGTCAGGATTCGAACCTGAGACCCACAGCTTAGAAGGCTGTTGCTCTATCCAGCTGAGCTACGGGACCCCATTTTTCAGGGTGCAAATATACAACTTTTTTCGTTTGGACGTTTTCTAATGTCCATTATTTCCTGAAAAAAGAATTTATTCCTACTTTTACGCTGTCCAATTTTAAATCCAAACCTGTGGTTACATTCCATAAACAAACCCTTGAGAATTTCCAGACGTTGTTGAAAAACACACGCAATGCCCTAATATTTACCCACACAAACCCCGATGGCGATGCCATTGGTAGCGCGTTGGCACTGGTAACCCTGTTCAAGCAAATAAATATTTCAACCACCGTGGCCATTCCCAACCGTGTGCCTGAAAACCTGCGCTGGCTTCCCAACTTCGACGCTGTCCGCGAAGGCTTGCCAAAAAAAGAAGTCGAAGGATTAGCAAATGGCTCGGACTTGGTCATTTGTGTCGATTTTAATCAATCGGGACGAGTAGAAAAATATTCGCCTTTACTGGATCACTGCACAAAACCCCTGGTGTTGATCGATCATCACGCAAACCCGCAACTAAAGGCCAATATCTCGTTTTCCATTATTGAAACCAGTAGTACTTGCGAACTTATTCACCAACTTTTCAAAAACATTCCGGATGTTAAGCCCGATGTTGACTTTGCCAGCTGCGTTTACGCAGGCATTATAACCGACACAGGAATGTTCAGCTACAGTTCGGGGTATATTGAAACCTTTGAAACGGTCATTGATTTGTTGAAATTGGGTATTGACAAGGATAAAATTACTCAAAATATTTACAACACACAGAGTGAGAACCGATTGCGTTTATTGGGCTTCGCCCTAAACGAACGTATGGTGGTGATGCACGGCATCAGCACCGCCTACATTTTCCTTACCAACGCCGATCAGAAACAGTTCCACTATCAACCCGGCGATGCCGAGAATTTTGTAAATTACCCGTTGACAATAAAGGGAATACGTTTTACAGCCCTTTTCCAGGAGCGGGAAAATGATATCAAGATATCATTCCGGTCGGAAGGGAATTTTGCCGTCAATAACTTCGCCACAAAACATTTTAATGGCGGCGGGCATAAAAATGCCGCCGGGGGCAAAAGTCATAAGCCATTACAAACGACCATTGAGGAATTTAAAAATCTGGCAAAATTGTATGCACATGAAATATAATATATTGGGCACTTTCGTTTTTGCCTCTTTTCTAGCAATCGTTTTGGTTGGCTGCAATGGTGGCAATAAAAAAAACACGGGGATTTCGAAAAAGGAGTTAGATAAAATTCTGATCGATGCAAATAAGTTACAAGTAGCTTACGACACCCAACGCGTAGTGAGTTTTATCAGGTTGAACCAATGGAACATGAAACAGACAAACTCGGGTATTTGGTATGAAATACTCGATACTGATAATGGACCTCAGATTCAGAAAGGAGATTTAGTTGCCATTACTTACAGGGTCAACCTTTTGGATGGCTCCTTTTGTTACTCAAGCGACAGCTCCGGGCCTAAAATTTTTAAAGTAAGCCGCGGGGGGGTAGAATCGGGTCTCGAAGAAGGTATATTGTTGCTTCGTGGCGGCGACAGCGCACGGTTTATCATGCCTCAATACAGAGCACACCACCTTCTGGGCGATGGAGATAAAATTCCACCTCTATCAACCATTATCTATCAGTTACGGGTTGTAGAAGTCGCCTCTGTCAAGCCGGCGGAGTAAAATTGGGCAAACAATTGCAATATGTATCAAGGTTCTTTGAAATAGTATTGTTAATGAGTATTTTACAGCCTAAATAGATGTCCAACTGCACAAAGAAAACCAGAAAATCGAGAATTATTTAGCTTTTTGTGCGCAATTCACTATAAAAATCACTATTTTCGTAGGGCAAAGAATATCAGACCTTTTTAAAAATCTGAGATAAAGTGTTCATTTCTAAAGACCATTGGAAAGATAAATGATAGAAAAAATTCGTGCAAATAAATATTTAGGTTCGGTATTTATGGTTGTTTTGTCGGCCTTGTTGCTTTCGGGTTGTTGGGAGAGAAGCCCTTATCCGGAGTATTCACGCATTGATGGGGACATTTATTACAAACTCATTATCTTTGGAGAACACCGTGCCTTAGCAAAACCCTCCGATTTTGTGACCGTTGACATTGCTTACCGCACCATGCGCGATAGCTTGTTCTTTTCGGGCAGACGGACAATGCAATTAACCACACCTGAATTTCCCGGATCCATTGACTATTGTTTTTTTTCGCTTTCGGAAAACGACAGTGCTTCGTTTGTCATTGACGCTCAAGGCCTGTTTGAGAAAACCCTGAGTGGGGAATTACCCTCATTCTTAAAACCCGGAGACGTCATCAAGGTAGACATCAAAATGATACTAATAAGAACTGCCGAACAATACCGACGAGAGAAGGACGAATTCCTGGCCTGGATAAAAGATTTTGGAGAATACGAGCGAACTGTGTTAGAAAACTACATCGAGCAACGCGACATTAAGATAAAACCCACAGCTTCAGGACTTTATTTCATACCTATAAAACAGGGGACAGGTAAAAATGTTGAATTGGGCGACATTGTCACGGTCAACTATGAAGGCCGTTTCCTGAACGGAAAGTTTTTCGACTCGACAATTAAGCGCCAGCAACCTTTTGAATTTGTGTATGGAACCGAATGGCAAGTTATAAAAGGTTTAGAAGAAGCCATTGGCATGATGAGAGAAGGAGATCGTGCCGTCATTATCCTGCCCTCGGGATTAGCCTGGGGCACAAAGGGATCCATCACTGGGATTGTTCCCCCGTTTACTTCAATCATGTACGAAATTGAACTTATTTCGGTTCAACAGCGATCCAGCAGATTGTAACCTCAATCTAGACCTGTACACCGTATAGGCATATTCGCCCCATATCGTAGGCTGACTATTTGCCCGTTTCGCAATGCAAATTGCAAAAAGTACAATTATTCCAGCACAATCGACCTAAAAAAAACTAAAAAAATGCTACTTTTGCGGGTTCAGAACCGTTAATAAACTCAAAAATCAACATAGTATGCGAACCGTGTTTATCATTATTGTATTAGCATCATTGGCAATCGCCTGTAATAACCAAAACAAAAAACAAACACACGAAAAGGGATTTCAGTACATCAATCACATCCGATCGGATTACGGGCTTAGTCCGCGCGTTTCGGATATTGTTGTCCTTAATCTGAAAATCACAGCACCCAACGACTCTGTTCTGGAACAAGCCAACAACGTGGTCATGCAAATTCAGCAACCTGCACACAAAGGCGGATCAATCGAAGATGCACTTATGTTTATGCACAGGGGTGACTCTATGTCGTTTTTTATCAATGCTTTAGATTTCTACACCCATTCAAGGGTATCCCCAACCCCACAACACTTCTCCAATGACGATGTTTTGCGTTTCGACATTAAAATGCTGGATGTAATGAGCATGAAAAAATTCGAGGAAGCCAGAAGGGTAAAACTTTCTTCCGGTTTCTTGGAAGAGCGTGAATTTCTGGATGCTTACCTCGAAAAAATCACGAAAAACAGAACTGAACTTGATTCCATGCTGTTTTACGTACCCGAACGAAACGGGATAGGCCCAAAAATCAAAGAAGGCGATTTGGTTACTATCCATTACTTAGCCTACTTTCTCGATGGAAAACTCTTTGGCAACACGTATAAAAACCAAAGTCCGTTTGTTGTCACTGTTGGGGATAAATCCCTAATCGAAGGATTGTCAAAAGCCTTAATTGGGCTACAGGAAGGAAGCAAAGGAAGGGTAATTGTACCTTCATACCTCGCTTATGGCGAAGCCGGAGTAAAGGATATGATTCCACCATTTTCGACCTTAGTTTTTGATATTGAAATCATTTCTGCGCTGCCTAAACGATGAATAAAAATCCTATATCGCAAAAATTGTCCGGATTGAAAGGGGCTTGCCTTCTTCCGTCGTTCATTATATTGTTCAATATATTCAACTTGAACTCACAAACGCTGGAAGCAGATGCAACATCGCTTCAAGTTCCCCAGGCGAAAAAGGAATATGCGGCGTGGCTTAAAACATTTGAACGCTCAAAATCAGGCCTATATTACAAATTTGATAAAAAAGGGAATGGTACTGTGCCCAAGCCCGGAGACTTGGTGGTGGTGCATTACCGGGGGTTTTTCCGCGACAGCAAGGAATTTGACAACTCTTATAAAACTGGTCGCCCCCTTGAATTCAATGTAGGCGTTGGACAAGTAATTTCAGGATGGGACGAAGCCTTGAGTTTAATGCCCGAAGGAAGTAAAACAACATTGGTGGTGCCATCACGTCTTGGGTATGGAAACCGCGATAATGGCCCCATTCCCGCAAACTCGACCCTGATTTTCGAAATTGAGCTCATTAAAGTTGTTCCTCAAATTCCAATCGAGCCTTTCAAGGTGAATAAAAATTCGTATAAATCAGATGCTTCTGGGCTAAAATATTCTTTTGTTTCCGAATCCGACGGTTTACAACCCGACAGCGGATACATCGTTACCATGCACTTTACTGGATATCTTCCCAATGGGAAAATTTTCAATTCTTCCATTTTATCAGGCGAGCCCGAGAAATTTGTTGTGGGAACGGCCAAAGTTATTAAAGGAGTCAACCTGGCCGTGATGCTGATGAAACAGGGTTCAAAAGCGAGGTTTAAAATCCCTGCAAAACTTGCCTTTGGCGATAAAGGATACTACACATTGATACCACCAAACACCGACCTTACCTATGATATTGAACTATTGGAAGTTAAATCGCCTCCACGAGTTGAACCCTTTGTTTCGGAGAGCGACACCGTTCTAACAAAGAGCGGATTAAGGTATATTCCCGTAATAAAAACTGAAGGGCAAATTCCGCAGTCAGGTGATATCGTAAGTATTCATTACAGTGGTTACTTTATTGATGGTCAGATTTTTGATTCGAGCGTCCAGCGCGATCAGCCAATCATGTTTGCCATTGGCGAAGGACATGTTGTTCCCGGGATGGATGAAGCGCTCAGGAATATGCGCGTTGGCGAAAAAGCAAGGGTTTTAATTCCCTGGAACCTCGGATACGGTGAAGAAGGAAATCCCCCCGTTATTCCACCCAAAACCGACCTTATTTTTGATATTGAATTTCTACATGTTGCAAACCGATGAACAATGGATCAAAATAAAGGTCTGATAGTTATTTCCGGAGCTAAAGTACACAACCTAAAAAACATCTCCCTCGAGATTCCCCGTAATAAACTAATTGTAGTTGCCGGTGTTTCAGGCAGTGGGAAATCGTCGTTGGCTTTTGACACGTTGTACGCCGAGGGACAACGTCGGTATGTGGAGTCGCTCTCCTCCTACGCCAGACAGTTTTTGGGAAGGATCAACAAGCCTTCGGTTGAGGTAATCAAAGGAATCCCCCCTGCTATAGCCATTGAACAAAAAGTTGGCTCGAGCAATCCGCGATCGACCGTGGGGACATCGACCGAGGTTTATGAATACATCCGGCTTCTTTTTGCCCGCATTGGCAAAACCTTTTCGCCCATTTCAGGCAATGAGGTAATTCGACATTCCGTATCGGATGTTGTTTTATTCTTAACATCGTTGTCTGATGGTACGCGCGCCATGATTCTGTCCCCATTTCAAATTACTGATGCGGAAAAAGACTTTGCCTCCATTGTTGCCCGGGGCTATCAACGCATTCTGGCCGATGGCGAAGTGTTTCCAATAGCTGATTTACATAGCCTTACGTCTATTAGGGATAAAAATCACCTCTTTATTGTTGTTGACCGGGTGACGACGTCTTCAGACAAAGACAACATGGCGCGAATGGCAGACTCTGTTCAAACTGCTTTTTTCGAAGGACATGGAAAATGTACTATTTTCGAACCCGAAAGTCTGAGCTACTACAATTTCTCAGACAGATTCGAGCTCGATGGGATTGAATTTGAACCTCCAACTGAACATCTTTTTAGCTTCAATAGTCCTGTTGGCGCGTGCAAACGGTGCGACGGATATGGTCAAACTGTCGGGATTGATGAAAATTTGGTAATTCCCGATAAAAGCCTTTCCATTTACCAAGGAGCTGTTGCCTGTTGGCGAGGCGAGAAAATGAGCGAGTGGAACACAGCATTGATAAGGAATGCTGACAAGTTTGATTTTCCAATACATAAGCCTTACTACGAACTCACCATAGATCAAAAAAGGCTTCTTTGGTGCGGAAACCAGTATTTTGGAGGATTGGACGATTTCTTCAGGATGATTGAAGAAAACATATACAAAATCCAATACCGGGTGATGCTCAGTCGGTATCGTGGCAAAACTGTCTGCCCGGAATGTTATGGATCACGATTGCGGCCGGAGGCTCACTATGTTAAAGTAGGCGGTTATTCGCTTCCTGAATTGGTTGAAAAACCCATTGATGAATTATTTACCCTTTTCGAGCAGCTTTCATTAACCGAATACGAACAAAAAATTGCTGATCGTATTCTGTTGGAAATCAAAAACCGGATTGGTTTTCTCAAAGAAGTAGGTTTGGGCTATTTGTCATTAAACCGTCGCTCGGACACCCTTTCGGGCGGTGAGGCACAGCGCATCCGGCTATCAACCTCGCTGGGTTCAAACCTGACTGGGGCTTTGTATATTCTCGACGAACCCAGTATTGGTCTGCACTCAAGGGATACTTTCCGGTTAATTGGCGTGCTCCAGAAACTTCGCAACATGGGGAACACGGTTCTGGTGGTTGAACACGATGAGGAAATCATGCTTGCATCTGATTACATGATTGATATCGGTCCCGGAGCCGGAATCTTTGGAGGTAATGTTGTTTTTGCCGGTTCAAAAAGCAGCATGCTCGAATCAGACGAAAGCCTGACATCCAACTATTTAACAGGAAAAGAAAAATTGCCCATCCCGTCCAAAAGACGACCCTATAAGAAGTTGATCCGAGTTATAGGAGCCCGTCAAAACAACTTGAAAGGATTCGATGTTGAAATTCCACTCAATGTTCTTACAGCGGTAACAGGAGTTAGTGGCTCGGGAAAATCATCGTTAATAAAAGGTATTCTGGTGCCCGCGTTGCAGGTGGCCTATCATGGTCACGCTGAATCCAATGGCGAGCATGTGCGTATTGAAGGAGATGTTACTGCCCACAAACGGATTGAATTTGTTGACCAAAACCCCATAGGGCGTTCATCGCGCTCTAATCCGGTAACCTATATAAAAGCCTATGACGAAATTCGAAAGCTTTATTCGGAACAGCAATTGGCAAAGCAAATGCGTTTTAAGCCTTCTCATTTTTCATTCAATGTAGAAGGAGGCCGCTGCGAAGCATGTCAAGGGGATGGCACCATCACTGTCAGTATGCAGTTTATGGCCGATGTGGAATTGATTTGTGAAGATTGCGGCGGAAAACGATTTAAAGACGATGTTTTGGAGGTAAAATTCAACGGAAAGTCCATTTACGACGTACTGGAAATGACCGTAAGCGAAGCCATACATTTCTTTGGCCAGGATGAAGATCCCACGGCAAAAAAAATTGCATCGAAACTTAAACCTCTGGCTGATGTAGGTCTAGATTATGTTCACCTGGGACAATCCTCCTCAACCCTATCGGGAGGTGAAAGCCAACGGGTTAAATTAGCTTCCTTCCTCTCCAAGGATTCCGGTGTTGGTTCCGATTCTATTATTTTTATTTTCGACGAACCCACTACAGGGCTGCATTTCAACGATATAGGCAAACTTCTTGCATCTTTTGATGCGCTTTTGAAGCACGGCCATTCCATTGTTGTGGTTGAGCATAACCTAGAGGTTATAAAATCAGCCGACTGGGTAATTGATCTTGGCCCAGAAGGCGGTGACAAAGGGGGTAACTTAGTTGTTTGCGGCACTCCTGAAGATGTTGCATTGTGCAATGAGAGCTACACAGGAAAATTCCTGAAAGAAAAACTTGGGTTATAGTTCATAGACAAAACAAACGAACAGCCATCGCCCTTCAATGTAAGAAATTTTTGAAGTGAAGATGGCTGTTTTTTTTGCCGGTTTTTATTGATTATTGTTTTCCCTATTTAACCCAGATTACGCATTAGCGATTAGAGGAATTTTGAGAGGGTAGTCCCACA
>JBBISE010000153.1:0-8578 GCA_037441445.1 Salinivirgaceae bacterium | reverse complement strand
CGGGAACTATTATTGTATGGTACTTTGGCGGCCTGAAAATTTAACGAACTATTGTAAGAAGCACTTTGACATAACCCCTACTGAAATGGTCGAAAGGAATTGAAAAGCAGCAAACCACGATGGCAGAAAACAACCAACGGGTTGAATCCTTTTTTTAACTTTGGATTGAAGCCAAATGTCACAAAAGTCATTACCTTTGTGTTTTAAAACAATTCGTCATGATAGGATTTATCACCTGGGACATGAGACCGGAAATTTTTGATCTTGGTTTTATTTCCGTGCGTTGGTACGGATTGCTTTTCGCCGCTGCCTTTTTCTTTGGCTATATAGTTATGCTCCGTTATTTTAAAATGGACGGACTTAGCGTAAAAATGCTGGATTCGCTGAGTATGTATGTGTTTATCGGCACTGTTTTGGGTGCCCGACTTGGGCATTGTCTCTTTTACGAACCTGAATATTATTTGAGTAAGCCCTGGGAAATATTTAAAATTTGGCACGGGGGACTGGCCAGCCATGGAGCGGCCATTGGTATTTTAACCGCCTTGTACCTGTTTGCCCGGAAAATGAAAATACCCATGCTCAACGTCTTAGACAGAGTAGTAATTGTTGTTGCATTGGGTGGATTTTTTATCAGGATGGGCAATTTCTTCAACAGTGAGATTTACGGCATAGAAACCAACCTGCCATGGGGGGTAATATTTGTTCGTACCGGAGAGACGGTGGCAAAACACCCTACTCAAATATATGAAGCCTTAGTGGCACTGGGGCTTTTCTTTGGGTTACATAAAACCTTCACCACATTCTATAAACGTTTGCCAGAAGGTACAATTTTCGCCCTGTTTCTTATTGTTCTGTTCGCCATGCGCTTCTTTATTGAGTTTATAAAGGAAGTTCAGGTCGATTTTGAATCAAAAATGACACTGAATATGGGGCAATGGTTAAGTATTCCCTTCGTACTTTTTGGAATAGGATTAATCGGATATCTATATTATAAAAACAAAGGTTTTTTGGTGTCCGAAAAAGAGAATGTTAAACGCCCGTAAACCAACCTAAATGAAAAAAGTTGTACTCATTGCATCCATTATTTTCATAGCCTTTGGCTGCGAAGATACCGATTATCCGTTTATTTTCCCCGAACGCTATTTTCCGGCGTATCCTGAGAGCTTTTGGGTTTATTCGAACGGAACTACCGTAAAGGTCGATCCGGGGTATCATAAGCACATTTATTACAAGGAGACCGGTTCTACAGCGCAATCGGATTACGCGTACGTTCCCAGGATAAACAACCAGTATGTTTACAAATATAGCATAACTCAAAACAACACGCTGATACCGTTAAGAACATTGCTTGCTCCAAATTCCACAACAGCCTGGACTGTAGATTATTGGGAGGGGAAGGAAGTTTTAAGAAAAATAACTCAAAATGCTGCTACAGTAACCCTTTCCCTATGTGTTGGCGAAGATAGTATTACTGTTTTTGATTCCGTAATCATGGTTGTTGAATACATTGGTTCAGGAAACGAGGATGATTGGCTTTACCGTGAAGCCTACGCCCCCGACGTTGGGTTAATCCGCCGGGAAATAAACCTCTCGGACACCTTACAGCCCTATACCGAGTTTGAATTGGTAAGGTACCACATTAACAATTAATGTCTGCTGGATGCGTATCTCGGGCTTTATACCCACCAATACCGAACTTGCCATTGACGAAATCCTTGATCATTGTGGGGATTACCGGGTTGAAACAAGCCAGGACCAAGACGAAAATGTCACTACAACAACGTTATCAGTTGAAAACCAAAACTTAAAAATCCATCTACGGATTTTATCAAACGGGGTGCACTACGAATCATTGGTTCCTGAGTTGTCGGCATACCTGTTTATTGGCATAGTTGCTGTAATAGTCTTGTACAGTGTAATCCCAGCAGGAATATGGAGTTTGCTCCTGCTTTTTGTACCAGCCCTGCTGATTGGTACCCGGGTTTATTACGACAGACGTATTTTCCAATTTGTTGATTCCTTAATACCCCAGAAGTACAAAATTGTCCCTGAAATGACCACAGCCGAACATATCCGGTGGATGACCGACGACAACGTTTGCCCCGCCTGCGGAACTCAACGTAACAAATATTCGGAACAATGCCCGGGTTGTGGCCTTTGGCTCGACAAACCTAGGAGCAGGGCCAACAACTTGTCGCACACGGGACAAGGGAAAATAAAAATACACTACAACCACGAAACATGAGAAAAATTGCCGCTACCTACATTTTTCCCGTAACCGCACCACCCATAAAGTACGGAATCCTTTATCTTGATGACAACAACAGGGTTGCTGGGATTAAAGACAATGGTGGTGTTATGATTGAAGAGGCTGGCTGTGAGTATTACAGCGGTGTTTTAATTCCCGGCTTGGTCAATGCCCATACTCACCTGGAACTATCGCATTTAAAAGGAATTGTTGAAAAAGGATTGGGAATGCGTGTGTTTTTAGAAAAAATGATGACAAAGCCACATGTGGATGTGACAGAAATTGAGCGTTTTGCTGACATTTTTGATCGATTTATGTTTGAACAGGGAATTGTTGCAGCAGGCGATATTAGCAATACTCCCGATACGGCAATGATCAAGGCTAAGAGCAAGTTGAAATACCATACTTTTGTTGAGTTGTTGGGTTTGACTGAGGTTGAGGCTATTGATCGTCTGGAAAAAGGGGCCAAAATTGTGAAACATTTTACAGCGCAGGGTTTGTCTGCCACACTTACTCCACACGCTCCTTACTCGGTCAGTAATCTATTGTTGGACGAGATAAATTTACTGGCAGAGAACGATCTTTATAGTATCCATTTAATGGAAAACAGCATTGAAGAAGAAACCCTGACCGACAGTCCAAAATCATTCAAAAAGCTATTCTCGGAATTTGGAATTACCGGTTTTTCGGATTTCAAGGCACACCCCTATGAAAGGATGTTATGGGCACTCCGGAAAAAGCAGGTTCTTTCAGTGCATAATGTATTTTCAACGAAACAGGATTGGGAAATTGCCCTCAAATACCGCGTTCAGAATCAGCTTTCCCTTTTTGCTGTTACCTGTCCGCGCTCGAATATGTACATAAACGGTCGTTTGCCCCAATACAAGGAGTGGCCTTCTGAAACCCCCATTTGTATTGGCACCGACAGCCTGGCCTCAAACGATGATTTGTCGGTGTTTAACGAGATTTTATTTCTTTTGGAAAAGACCGAAATCCCCTTTTCTGAACTTCTAACGTGGGCCACCGTCAACGGGGCAAGGGCATTACGGTTTGACAACGAGTTCGGAAGTTTCGATGTTGGCAAAACGCCGGGTGTAAATCTGATATCGCAATTCGATTATAAAAAAATGAAACCTGCCGATGGAGCTACCATCAGCAGGCTTATTTAGGTTTGGTATATCTTCGTGAAAATTGGTATCAACCTTTCGAGATTGAAACAACAAAGTTTTTGCCAATTGGGGTCCACAACCAACGTTTGTAAGCAACAGCAGCGGCAAGCGCCCCCAACCCGTTGGCCAGAAAATCCCAAACACTTGCCTGGCGGGTAGCAGTAAACAATTCCTGTGCAATTTCAAGCAGTCCACCAAAAATAATGACTGATATAACCGTGATAATTAACACCAATTGTTGTGATATTCCGTCTTCCAACTGAAGGCGTGACAATAAAAAAATGGCCATAATACCATACATAAGAAAGTGTACGGCTTTGTCGCTATTGGGAAAAAGCGATGCTTCGCTGTAGGTTGGGTTCATGAGCGACAGAAACGTAACCACGCTGAGCCACATGAGGGAAATTCCCGAGAATACAAGTTTCATATATTCGATTTTTGATGATTCAAACTAACTGAGATGGGGCAATATTCATGTCCAAAATCAGTACAAAGATACGTTTATGTAACCCTGAAGGTTGGGTTTCCCATGGTGGTTTTTGGTTAAGCAATTTGTTTGTTTGACGAACGAAATCAAATAATGGTCAAACCATTCTACCAACTATTTTAGACCCTTGAAATGCCTTTTTATACTATCTTTGTCAAGGTAACAAATCTTAGTTTTATGATAGACCATCATTCACAAAAAATTGTAGTAGCCTGCACCGGAGCCAGTGGAATGGTGTACACAAAGTTGCTGCTCCTTAAACTAAATGAAATACTCCAGGTTAAACAAATTGGACTGGTTTACTCTAAACATGCCCAGTCAATTTGGCAATCGGAAACGGGATTGGCTCCCTTGTCTAGTTCGGGAAAAATAACCGTATATGATGATGCAGATTTCAATGCTCCCTTTGCTTCCGGAAGTTCATCATATACAGCCATGGTTGTTTGCCCCTCATCCATGGGAGTTTTGGGACGCGCAGCCAATGGAATATCGGACTGCCTGATTTCCCGTGCTGCCGATGTTATGCTCAAGGAATGTCGAAAGCTGATTTTAGTTCCACGCGAAACCCCCTACAACCTCATTCATATCAGAAACATGGAGAAACTCTGTCAGGCAGGGGCCATTATTTGTCCGGCAACACCCTCGTTTTACAGCAACCCAACAACCATTGAGGAACTTGCTCTGACCGTAGTCGATAGAATTATAGATTTACTGAACCTGCCCAATGACACTTTTCGATGGGGTGGTTTCTAGAAGAAAACACGTCGCACTAATCGAATATTGGTTATATTTGCGACTATAAAAGTTACCCACATGAAGAATTCAAACAATTTTTGCATTATAATGGCTGGCGGTATTGGCAGCCGTTTCTGGCCCATCAGCCGAACAAACAAACCGAAACAATTCCTTGATGTATTGCAAACAGGGAAAACCTTGATACAACAAACTTTTGAACGTTTTGAACATTTTTGTCCCAAAGAGAACATTTTTATAGTGACAAGCAGTTTATACGAGAAAATTACCCTTGAACAGCTTCCGTATATTTCAAAAAATCAAGTGTTGTGCGAACCAACAAGACGTAATACAGCACCTTGTATTGCTTATGCCAACGAAAAAATCAGGTCAATAAATCCCAATGCAAACATTATTGTGGCGCCGTCCGATCACATTATCCAGAACGAGGATAAATTCCGGGAAGTAATCAATAAAGGGCTGGATTTTACTGCCAATAGCGATAACCTGGTAACCATTGGGCTTAAGCCAACCCGCCCTGATACGGGTTATGGTTATATTCAATTTGATGAGGAGTTGGAAGGAAAAAAATCGATCCATAAAGTTAAAACATTCACTGAGAAGCCGAACCTTGAGTTGGCAAAGGTTTTTCTCGAAAGTGGCGATTTTTTGTGGAATTCGGGAATTTTCATCTGGAACCTGAAAACCATAACAACAGCGTTTCAAAGTTTTCTTCCCGATGTTGCAAACCTATTTGGAGAACTGGCAGGTGCATACAACACCGACAAGGAAGCATCTGAAATTGAACGTGTTTATGCTATATGCAAAAGCATTTCCATTGACTATGGTGTAATGGAAAAAGCACAAAACGTGTATGTGGTTGCTGCCGATTTTGGATGGTCCGATCTGGGTACTTGGGGTTCGTTATATGAACATGCCGAAAAAAACAGTGACCAAAACGTAGGGGTGCGCACCAATGTAATTACCTATGGTACAGAAAATTGTATTGTAGATATGCCCACCAATAAAGTGGTTGTGCTTCAGGGATTATCGGATTTTATTGTGGCCGAATCGGGAAATTGCCTACTGATTTGTAAAAAGAGCGAAGAACAGAGTCTTCGTGACATAGTAAACAATGTAAAAAAATCGTTCGGCGATGATTTTGTGTAGTTGAGAAAGTTCTATTTGTTCTAAAATAAAACCCTGACAATGTTTTGCCAGGGTTTTTCTTTTGTGTTAAAAAACGGCTTTGTAAGTAAACTACGATCTTATTGCGGCAACTCCTGGCAGTACTTTGCCTTCCATGTATTCTAACATAGCCCCGCCACCGGTTGATACGTAGCTGATTTTATCATTCAGGTTAAATTTATTAACAGCGGCAACACTGTCACCACCGCCAACAAGGCTAAACGAGCCGTCAGATGTTGCTTTGGCAATGCTTTGCGCAATCAGAATGGTTCCCTTGCTGAAATTGTCCATTTCAAAAACACCCATAGGACCGTTCCAAAGAATGGTTTTCGAACTGCGAATCATGCTGTCGAAAATTTCAATGGTTTTGGGACCAATGTCCAGTCCCATCATGTTTTCCGGAATATCATCAACAGAAGTTGTGTTTATCTGTGCATTGTTGTTAAACTCGGTAGCATTCACACTGTCAACCGGAAGCAACAGTTCTATACCTTTGTTTTGAGCTGCTTTGAAAATTTTCAGGGCAGTATCAATATGATCGTCCTCAACCAACGATTTTCCAATTTTCTTTCCTTGAGCCTTTAAAAATGTAAAAGCCATTCCTCCACCAATAATTAGCGTATCAACCCTGCCAATGAGGTTTTCAATAACCTCTATCTTACTGCTCACCTTGGCTCCTCCAATAATGGCCACCGATGGGGATTCCGAAGAATGCAACACTTTATCCATGGCATTCAATTCGTCTTCCATTAGATATCCAAAAAGCTTGTCGTTGGGAAAGAATTCGGCAATGATACTTGTGCTGGCATGGGCGCGGTGCGCGGTTCCAAAAGCATCGTTTACATAAACATCCATGCCTGATGCAAGGTCACGGGCGAACATCAGGTTGCCTTCTTCTTCGTCTTTGTAAAACCTCAGGTTTTCCAATACGAGGATTTCCCCTGACTTGAGTTCCGTTTTAGCTTTTAGAGCCTTTTCGCCAATGCAGTCGTCAACAAAATTTACCTTGCTTTTCACCAAAGTTTGCAAATGGTTTGCAACCGGCTTCATTGAGTATTTTGCCTCGGGTCCGCCTTTGGGTCGTCCTAAGTGCGACATAAGGGTTACTGCCCCCCCTGCGGCCAAGATTTTGTTAATGGTTGGTAATGCCGCCCGGATACGGGTATCGTCAGTAATTACACCGTTTGAATCAACAGGGACATTAAAGTCAACCCTTATAATGGCACTTTTGCCTTTAAAATTATAACTATCAATTGCGTACATAACTTCTTGTTTTTGTTGTTTGCTTATAATTTTATTATCTTGGACTCTGAAAAGCATGTACTTTCGCATGCCCAATTTTCGTAACGAAAGTACGACAATTTTTTGCCACTTCAAAATTTTTAGGGCACATCCACTTCCTTGCCTAATGGAAAAACAGCCAGAATAATGTATCTTTGCCGTAAAAGAGGAGCAGCATGTTTTTTAAAGATGTTATAGGGCAGCAAATTGTTTCGCAAAAATTACGTTATTCTTTTACCTCGGGCAGGTTGGGTCACGCAACCCTCTTTACCGGCCGGGAGGGACATGGAGCCTTGCCGTTGGCTTTAGCTTTGTCCCGCCACATACTGTGTCGGGATCGGACCAATAATGATGCCTGCGGTAGTTGCATGTCGTGCAAAAAATTCGATAAGTTTATCCATCCTGATTTGCATTTTATTTTTCCTGTTATCAACAAAAAAGGGAAAGATCCAGTTTCGGACAGTTTTCTAACCGAATGGAGAAAATTCCTTATCGCAAACCCCTACGCCGGGTATGCCGATTGGATAAAGGTTATTGCCTCGGAAAACAAGCAAGGAGGAATTTACAAGGACGAAAGTGACTCAATTAACCGAAAGTTGAGCATGAAGAGTTTCGAGGGCGAGTACAAAATAATGATTATTTGGATGGCTGAGAAAATGAACGATTCCGCTGCCAATAAAATACTGAAAATCCTGGAGGAACCACCCCAAAATACACTCTTTTTTGTGATAGCTGCCCAGCCCGAACAGCTTTTACAAACTATCATCAGCCGGACACAAGCCATTGCTGTCCCACCGATAGACGTACCCGAATTGGAAAAATATCTGGTAGAAGTGCGCGGTTTAGACTCAATCAAGGCCCACGACCTTGCCCTGTTTTCCGAAGGAGATTTGGGAAAGGCAACCGAGTTGTTCGACAAAATAGACGAGTTACAACAGAACATTCAGAACTTTAGCAACTTCTTGCAATACTGCCGGAGCGAACAAACCGCCGAGATTCTCAATTTTATTGATACAACCTTGGCAAAAGATCGAAATGCGCAGGTCGAGTTTATTCAGTACATCATGCACAACATACGTCACAACGTTTTAGGGTCTGTACACGAATCGAATCCACAGGCAATGGGGGCTTTGGGAAAAGTTGGAGTGAAGCTGACCATTTCACTGCCACAGGCCAGGGCAGTGTACAAGTTGCTGAATGAAGCCGTTGCCCATATCGAGAGAAATGTTAATTCGCGAATTGTGCTGATGGATTTGGCGATACAACTCAGAAAAACATTGCTTACGGGTAATTGATGACACTAACCCCACCGCCGTTATCAATAAAATCAAATAATTGGTCAAAGCCCCTCTTTTGACGAACGCCCGTATTCGTTGATAAGCTGACCAACTAATTCCCTACAATCAACGTATTTTTAGAACATGAAACGCCCATGCCGACAACCGATTTTTCGACACACAAGAGCATGATTAA
>JBBISE010000152.1:0-8636 GCA_037441445.1 Salinivirgaceae bacterium | reverse complement strand
ATATCACGAATTATGGGGCAAAATGAGCCTGAGGGAAGTTCCCTGCCAATCCTTGAGGGTGTCTAAAAAGTCCAAAAAGCACGTCATTGCAAGAAGGAACGACGATGTAAACTTCTGATTATCAAGTAAAATAGATTACTATGTTGCATTCGCGATGACAAACCGGGAACTTTTTAGACAGCCCCATTAAACGAAAAAACGAAATGTACGGCGCCGAAACATTTCTACAACCATCGGTATAAAATTCACCATCGGTTGTTCCTTGCCGTTGCAAAATTGAGAAATGTTTTTTATGTTTGCAATATCTTCTAAAAATTAGTCCGAATAATAGGGGGCTAAACCACTATCCAGCAGTATCCCCTCACATGTTCTGCTCCCTGATTCTTCCCTCGCGGTAGGCTTTAAGCAAAAATTCCAGTTCCTCAATTTGTTTTTCCAGTTCGGCACCAATGTCGGTGTCACGCACCCGCTTCCGGTCGGCAACCCGCTCCAGGATTGTTTGGGTTGTACTTATATCGACCTCTTCTTCAATGGCTTTTTTCTTCGACTCGAACGGTTTGTGGGCCGCTAAAATCAGACCAAATGAGTTGTATATCAACGTATAACCGGCAATTCCGGTGATAGGTTGGTAGGCTTTTGCCATTCCGCCATCAATAACAATCAGTTTTCCGTTGGCTTTCACGGGGCTTTCGCCGCGCGCCCATTTCACAGGGGTGTGACCGTTGACTATGTGACTGGATGCTGGATCGAGACCAAACTCGCTGAGAATTTGATCGCAAATAGCCTCGTTGTCGCGAAGTTTAAAATAGGGGTTCTTGGCTTCTTCGTGTGTCGCCTTGTCTTCCACAAGGTACATTTCAAACGTGGCCATTTTTTTCTTCCCAAACAGGGGCGAATCGGGACCTTGCCACAGATACCAGAAATAATCGAGTTCGTATGAATTGGGCAATCCCAGTTTTTTATTGGCCAAGGCCCGGCGCATTATTTTCTCAAACTTGTCAACCAGCGCCTTTCCTTTGTATTTCTTGTCCAGAATTTGCACTTCGCGGAACGAACCATCGTCGTTTAATGGAACGCAACCGTGCAATAACAGGTTAGAATTAAAGGCAAGGTACATGCTGCCTTTATCGAACAGGTATTGAACGTGTTTTTTTAACTTATCGGCAGCAAGAAAGGAACTCTGAAGTCGCTCAATTACAATGCGTTCCTTGTCCGTTAATGTATAAGGGTCTTGGGGGTCAACGGTTGGAAATTGTGCGTCTTTAAGCGGATAGTGCTGGTTGTCAATTTCTATTGTACCTTTTTCAAAATTGATCCGGTGCAGGCGCTTTATGCTCTCCATGCCAAACGAAGGATTGCGGTCAATAACCTGTGCATCAAGTTTCCATTGAATAATGCTAATTGCCTTGTGCATCCGCCTTATGAGCATTTCCTGCGACTCGGGATAGTTCGTGGCGGTCTTTGGCTTGTATGGAACACACGGATCATCGCCATAGACTTCCATGGCAAAGGTGGCCAGGGGAAGCAGGTTTATTCCGTAGTTTTCTTCAATGGTTGACATGTTGTCATAGCGCCCGGCCATCCTAATAACCGATGCAATGCACGCCTGGCTTCCCAAAGCGGCACCCATCCAAAGTACATCGTGATTACCCCACTGAAAATCAACATCTTTGTATTGCATTAACGTGTCTATGATAATGTCGGGGCTTGGGCCTCGGTCAAAAATATCCCCAACAATATGCAGGCGATCAATGGTCAATCGGCGAATCAGGACACAAATTTCATAAATAAAGGCATCGGCACGTTTGGTTTCAATTATGGCATCGATAATGGAATTGTAGTATTCAATTTTATTTACGTCAGAATCGCGTTCGTGTAAAAGTTCCTCAATGATATAGGCAAAATCAGCGGGCAGCATTTTCCGGACTTTTGAACGGGTGTATTTTCCACTGGCGTTTCTGCACACTTCTATAAGTCTGTGTAATGTAATGCGGTACCACTCTTCGGGGTTTTCCTCGGTACGCATAATATATTTTAATTTCTCCTTTGGATAGTATATCAGGGTTGCCAGTTGCGATTTCTCGGATTGGCGGAGATTGTCTTTAAATACATCGTTTATTTTGCGTTTTATAACCCCCGAAGCGTTGTGTAAAATATGGGTAAACGGCTCATACTCACCATGTATGTCGGAAATGAAATGTTCGGTTCCCTTGGGCAGGTTTAAAATGGCCCTGAGGTTAATAATCTCGGTGCTTGCTTTTTGAATTGTGGGATATCGCTGCGACAGCGCTTTTAAAAATCGCAATTCCAGGTCAGTCATACTATTCGTTTTTTTTGCAAAGATATGGTTTGGTGTAAATTATGCAAACGTTTGCAGTATTTTTAGAGATGATAAAAAACAGCTTTTACGTATTTAGTGTGTTAACAACATCCTGAATTCCTCGTTCGAATCGATGCTCAGGCGCTTTCTCAGCCTATATTTTGCCATTTCAACGGCTTTTGTACCAATGTTTTGCAAAGAAGCAATCTCTTTTGAGGAAAGGTTAAGTTTAATCATGGCCAACAATTGTAATTCGCGGTGAGTCAGGTCGGGAAACTTTTCGCGTAGCGAAATAAAAAAACCTTCATTCAATTCATCCAACATACGCTGAAAGAGGTCGTTATTTTTATCGGCGGACATTTCGTGTTTCATTTTCAACAATATTTCGGAAATCGATTTTGCCATTTCATGGGGATTCTTTTCCCGAGCTTTTTTTAATTCCTCCATTATTTCGAGTAACAGTTCGTTTTTCGATGCAACGGTTTGTGCCAAAAGGACCAGCTGATTGTTACGGTACTGCAATTGATCGTTAATGCATTGTTTTTCGAAATTGGAAGCATTAGTAATGGCCGTTCTCAATTGTTGCTCGGCATCCCTGAGTTTCTCCGAATTCTCAGCAACTTGCCGTGTAATCCTAACCTTGTACCGTAACCACGAAATAAAGGCAAAAGCTATCATTAACAGAAGGGCAATGGTCGAAATTAACCACGTTCGCTGCTTTCTGACAATATCTTCGCGTTCAGCCAATAGAGCCAATTCCTTATTTTTCTGTTCTATTTCCTTGTCTCTGGCACCAATTTCCATGATGGTTTGGATACCAATAAGCCTGTAATTAGCCACAATTGCGTTCAACGTGTCTTGCGCCATTGATTGCTTTTCGCGGTATTCATAAGCCTGTTTGAAATTTCCGGTGGTTAAAAAAATATCGGTCAGAAACCTAGCCGCTGATTTCAAATTCATCCAATCGTTGCGGCTTTCAGCCAATAAATAAGCTTTCTGAAGAAACGAAAGGGCAGTATCGTGTCTTCTTTGTACGTGGTAGGTCTCACCAATACTGATATAAACACTCGCCAGCAAAGGACTGTCTTTTGAAAGCAGGTCAAGTGAGCTTAGGTAAGCACTTAATGCACTGGCGTATTGGCCTTTTAAAAAATAGATTTTGCCAATATTTTCGTAGTTTAAAGCTGCCCACTCGCGGTTGTTGGTTGATTGGTTTATTTTCAAAGCCGCTGTGTAGTGGCTTTGGGCATTGTCTAACTGTCCCTGTAACCGATATATTTCACCTACGTTATTCAAGGCAGCTGCTATTCCTCGCTCATAATCAATGGATCGGCTAAGGCTTAAGCTTTGAACATAATAATTCAACGATTTTTCATATTGGGTTTGCTTGTAGAAAATGCCCCCAATGTAGTTTAACGAGGATATTTTTTCAATCACTGACCCGCATTTCTCAGCAATTTCCAGCGCCAATGAGTAATTTTTAAGTGCCTCGTCATAAAGGTATTGCCTATCGTAACTCAACCCAATTAGGTTAAATATTGATGCAATTCTTGATGAATCGGCCGACATTACAGCAAAATTCATGGCGTAACGAAAATCAGCAATGGCTCCGGAAAAGTTATCGATACTCAGATTTGTATTTCCTGACTCGACAAACCTCCGTATATCTAATTCGTATGCCTTCTTTTCTGTCTTAGAAGCAGCAGTATCGGAAAATTGTATATCAATACAATGTATGATATTGTTTCCAAAGAATGTTTCTTTGTTTATTTGCGGATCAGAATTACTAACATGACCATTTGCAATATTCACGAAAACAACTAAGCCGAAAAAAAGCATGGCAAATAAGGAGTAACCATACGTCCGTTCATTGTTTCCATTCCTTATTGTTCTAAAAAGAAATGCGCGGCTCCCGGAATTTGGTTTTTCGATGCGCTTTTCCTGGTATTGATTTGTGTTTTTTAAAAAAATCATTTCAAATGACTTAAATTTGATTAGAAAAACTCTTACGAATGGCTAAAATACCATTTTCTTTTATATATTTTTTATGATGTGGCTAAAAAATATTTAGATGTAGTGTTTAGAAAAAATATTAGATAATTGATAAACAAACATATAAACAATTTAATGTAGAAACATTGGAATGTGTAAAAAAAAGCATGTAGAAAATTTGTAGTCCCTAAAAACTTGACATCACCGAATTTTGGTCGTATTCTTGCACTGGGTTTACGGACGAAAACGAAAACGAAATCAAATAAGATACCCCGATCCGCTATGCGTTGTCGATCATTATTTGAGCGTTTTTATCAACAACCAGATTTACGGGGTATCTTATTTTTTAATTAACATAAAAGATAGGCAACTATGACACGAACTCTAATCCTTATTCTATTCTCAATGTGCGTTTTAACCTCAATAAATGCACAAAAAGTCGCCTCTGTTGATATCAAGGCTCTAAATGGAAAAGCATTTAATACCTCAGCCATCAGCAACAACGGGAAACCCATTGTTATTAGCTTTTGGGCAACGTGGTGCAAACCATGTGTCAAGGAATTATCGGCTTTTCATGAGAATTACATCGACTGGAAGGAACAAACCGGTGTAAAAGTCATTGCCATTTCCACCGACGATTCGCGCAGTATGTCAAGGGTTGCACCATTTGTCAACGCAAAAGGTTGGGAGTTTGAAGTCTATTGCGACCCCAACGGAGACTTTAAAAGGGCTATGAACGTGGTTAATGTACCACATACCTTTCTTATCGACGGTTCAGGGAACATAGTTTGGCAGCACAATAGCTATGTTGAAGGCGACGAGGAGGAACTTTTTGAGAAAATTAAAGCACTAAAATAATTACGAGCACTTTCGCTTATCCGCTAAATTCTTCTTCATTAACAGTGGCCGTGGTTGTAGCTTCAAAAAAACTGAAATGCAATCACGGCTTAATTAAAAACCAAATACCCGATATAAAATGTTCAACAAAATCAGAATCGTAATTCTTCTGTTGTCCCTTGCACAATTTGTCAATGCCCAGGAGGAAGAAACGCGTGGCCAGTTTTCGGGCAATTTCCAACTCGATGGACAAACCTACGTCAGAGACAGCCTTACTGGAGCCGAGGAAACCCCCGAGGATGTTTTAATTAACGCCTTTGGCAACCTCCGCTATAACTACGGAAAATTAACTGCCGGTATCCGGTTCGAGGCCTATTTGAATACACTGCAAGGCCTCCCAAAAGATTACGACGGAACCGGGATACCCTACAAATTCTTCAATTATAAGAATAACGAGCTGGAATTTACGGTTGGAAATTTCTACGAACAATTTGGTAGTGGAATGGCATTGCGAGCATACGAAGACAAGACCCTGGGTATTGATAATGCTTTCGAGGGAGTTTTGGTCAAACATAATCCCTACCAGGGCATTTATTTTAAAGGACTGGTGGGCAAGCAGCGACAATTTTTTGATTTAGGACCGGGCATTGTTCGTGGAATCGATGGCGAGTTCCACCTGAACGAAGCGCTGATGCTTGACGGCATTGAAACTCAATTTACCTTGGGCGGAAGCTTTGTGTCAAAATATCAGGCCGACCGCAATCCTTTACTCAAATTGCCCGAGAATGTTGCCCTTTTTGCAACCCGACTAAACGTAAACCATGGTGGTTTTTCATGGTCAACCGAATATGCCCACAAAATGAATGATCCTTCTGCCGACAACCTTAATAATTACCAGGATGGACAGGCAATTATGAGCGATATTTCACTCACTCAGGGTAATTTTGGATTGGTCTTAGGAGCCAAGTGGTTGAATAACATGGGTTTTCGGTCTGACCGTTCGGCGCAAAACAATGATCTAACCATCAATTATCTGCCTTCCATTTCAAAAAATCACATTTACAGTCTGCCAGCCATGTATCCTTATGCGACCCAGCTAAACGGCGAAGCCGGGCTAAAAGCGGAAGTCTTTTATCGTTTTAAACGTGAAACACTTTTAGGTGGAAAGTATGGAACATTGGTTACTCTTAGCTACAGCCGCGTAAACAATATTGACACTACCAACCTGCCTATGTTCGATTCTGTTCGTCCGCATTGGAATCGCTATACAACACAATTCTTAAGCATTGGCGATATTCGCCTATACGAGGATGTCCACCTCGAGGTACAAAAGAAATTGTCGGGTAAAGTAAACACGGTTTGGTCGGCTCAGTACACGGCCTACAACAAGCAATTGATTGAAGGAAAGGATGGTATGATTGAAGCCTTTATTTTTGTAGGTGATGTTTCTTACCGCATTCGTCCAAAACATACCTTACGAACGGAAGTACAGTATTTGCAAACCCGTCAGGAGTACGGCGACTGGGCTACAGCTACTCTCGAATATACTGTTTCTCCAAATTGGTTCGTTGCCGTTGTTGATCAGTACAACTTAGGAAACCCCGACAGCCACAAACAGTTGCACTATTACATGGCCAGAGCCGGTTACACCAAAGGACTAAACCGAATTCAGTTTGGATATGGCCGTCAACGCATGGGCGTAATCTGTATTGGAGGCGTTTGCCGAGTTGTGCCCGCTTCTACGGGGTTTAATTTTTCAATCTCTACCACGTTTTAATAAAAAGGGAACATATACATGAGAACAACATATTTTTTTATCGCTTTGGTAACACTTGCTGCCATTTTCACTTCCTGTGACAAAATAGAGGGCAACCCATACGAAACCACAAATAATCCTAACAATCCCATTGAAGGCGACACTGTTAAACGAGTGGTACTGATTGATTTCACCGGACATACGTGTCCAAATTGTCCCGGCGGACATGCTCAGGTTGGTATGCTCAGTGTGGCCTATGCAAGCCGTTTTATTCCTGTCGCTGTACATGCAGGAAATTTTGCGCGCCCACTCAACAGTACAACTCCTCCGATGCCGGCTGATTACCGAACTCCATTTGGAACAGCCTTAAACGGACTATTAAACGTAACTACTTACCCGATAGGAGTTGTGGGTACGCTGGACGGAACAAAGAAGGCAACCTTTGGACAATGGCCCGAGCAGGTTTTGGCTGAACTTAATAAACCAACCACTTTCTCAATTGAAGTCGCTTGCAGCATTGCATCCGGAAAAGTGATGGCTCAGACAAAGATTAAAAACACGGATACAAACATATCGTACAGTAATCTCCGTTTTTATTCTCTGTTGTTAGAAGACTCGATAGTAAGTCCCCAAAAGCAACCCGATAATTCAATTATCGCCGATTACGTGCACAAGCACGTACTTCGACATGGTTTTACAAGCCATCTGGGTTATGATTTTGAACTTGATTCAAATTCGGAATTCGCTAAAACCGATACGGTTTCCGTAAAAAGCAGCTGGCGTGAAAACAAGCTCTCCGTGGTCGTTTTTATTGCCAACCAGGAAAATGATATTTTACAAGCTGCCTACAAGCACGTTGAGTAATGGCTAAGTGAAACCTAAGGCACAATATTTGTGTTTCGTAAACAGTTTTAAATAACACCACTATGAGAAAATTTCTATTTTTAATTTCTATTTTTACAAGCCTTGCTGTTTATTCACACGGGCAGAATGTAAGAATTTATGACACCCGGAATCAACTTCTGGAACAGAATTATGAATACGTTGTGTTGGGGACGCTTGGACAAGATTTCATACAGGCTCATTTCAAGGTAAAAAACGAAGGGACGCAACCGGTGGAAGTCAAAGTTCGCAAACAAGTCCTTTCGCTGCATGGAGATTCTGAATTTACCTTTTGTTGGATAACATGCTATGCATCATCGGTAATCGAAAGCGAATTTTCAATGACCATTCCCGCCGGCTCGTTCGGAGAATCAACGTTGGATGCCGATTTTTATCCCGATCTCAGCGTGGGTGGAATAACCCGTGTAGCTTTAACTGCCTTTGATGTAGCTAATCCCAACGATACCGCCCGTGTTGTTGTGAAGTTTGATTTCCTCACCTCAGTTGAAGATACAAAACAGGCTTCGGTAAAAATATACCCCAACCCAACCGAGGGAAACCTGACCATCTCCGGCAGTCAAGGCAAAAAACTGGCAATTTACAACGCCATTGGCCAGCAGGTTTTTACACAAAATATACTTTCAAACGAAGAATCATTCGATATTAATTCTTTGAAATCGGGAATTTACATGGTTCAGTTGTCCGATAACGAAAGAGTTTCGGTTACAAGAAAGTTGGTTAAACGATAAATGGTTTTGATTAAAAGGGGCTGTCTAAAAAGACTATACAGTCCTTTTTTTTTTTTGTTAAAAAAATTGAATGTAAAAACATATATATCAATATTATTTA
>JBBISE010000151.1:0-8751 GCA_037441445.1 Salinivirgaceae bacterium | reverse complement strand
TTTAAATCAAAGCAAGATTGTTTTAACCAACAACCTTATGAAACTTGACAGTTACACATAAAAAATACCATTTAATACTTGATTGGTAGCACTATGTTATTGCAGCTAATGGGAAAGTTCTATTCTGTTGCAAACACCATGTGCCCGATATATAGCGTTTTATGATTTACTGTCGTATTTTGAGACCATTGGTATGCTTTCGAATTTCCATAGTTTTCACAAAAGAGTGCAATTCTTATATGTTCTTCTCGCCAACCTCAACGTAGCAACGAGTATTATCGGAAAATTTACTCAGTAAATCCTATAAGAGAGCCATAAAAGGATTAAATTTGTATGCAAATATTTTTGCTGCGGAATTAAGGTTTATAAATAAATAGTGTATTTTTGCAATGATTTTAACCATAAAAGGCAAAAGAAATATGAAATATGTTGTAGTTTTTGCGAGCGCCCTGTTCATCAGTTTAAGTGGAGCCGCTCAGAAGAAGTCAGAAAACCTTGTACCCATTGACGTAGAGCCCTTTTTTAACAAGATCATAAATCTTGAACTCAGCACATGGAATTATGTGGGGGAGAAGGAAAGAAGTTACGGCCTTACCGATGAGCAGTTGGTAAAGGACTTTGGAACTGATAGCAAGGGAAAAATGACTGAATTGGAAGAGTTTTCAGCCGATTCGAAAATCGGGCTCAATTTTACTGCCATTTGGGTTTTAGCTAAAACCATTCAAAAAATGGCCGATGAAAACAGTGCGCTGAAAAGTCAAGTTAACAATCTTAATGACAATATTATGCACCTTCAGGGTGTTCAGTCTGATGTAATGACAATGATGCAAGATTTCGAAAAGATCAGAACCATGGAGAGTAAAATAATAGAACTTTCGACACAGATTGTTGATCTCCAACAGGAAATTAAAACACTTAAAAGTCAGGGAGGTCGATAGTTTAGTGCATGGGCTGATGCTAATCAAGTCTTTCAGCCATAAGTTGGCAAAAATGGCCTGTATTTTTGTTCTATTTTATAAGTAGAAATAAATTAACCTATTGGTGTTGGTTTGATTTCGTCTTCTTTTATTGTCCGACAACACGATCGGGCCAGAGAGGAACTTTTACGCAGCTATTCATTGGAATACAGTTTAATTTTTTTACTTTTGCACTTAACCGAGAAATCGACTTCATCACCATCAATTACTGATGTAAAAAGAAACCCACGAAGTTCAAACAATAGACACGCACGAATATGATTCCAAGAATAAGTTCTCTCTTATTAGGCATAATAATGGCAACCACTGTTTTGTCTCAGGATTTTGAGGTTTCCCCAGTTAAACTATTTTTTAACGCCGATCCAGGATCAACCCAAATTAAAACGGTCACAGTAAAAAATCATACAAACAAAACACAATCATTTCTTCTGAGTGTCGGCGACTTTGGTATTAATAACTAGGGACAGAGGGAATACGGGCCTGCCAACAGCAACAAACGAAGCATAAGCAACTGGATGACAATATCGCCCACTTTTTTTTGAGATTCCCCCGAATGAGGAACAGCAGGTTAGCGTTTCAATTCAACCTCCCATTGAGGAGTTTGGCTCGCGTTGGGGTGTTGTCTATGTACGTACAGCAACGGAGAAGCTTGCGTTTGAAGCGGACAAAAAATTGTCGGCCGGTATGACCATGAGCCCACGCATTGTCGTGGAAGTATATCAAACGTCGCATGGAACAGGACAGTTAAGTGCCAAAATAGATCAGTTGCGAGAAATTGAATCAACCAGCCCTGGTAAAAGACTTTTTACTGCATTGGTAACCAATAACAGTGATGTAATTATCCCTTGTAAAACTTATTTGATTGTTTCGAATATGCAAACTGGAAAAGAGACTATTTATCCGGCAGTGACATTCGAAGCAAATCCAAAAAACACCCACCGGGTTACGCTTGATTTACCATCAGATCTCGCAAAAGGGACCTATGCGCTTGCTGCTATTCTCGATTATGGAAGCACTTCCACTCTGGAAGGAACGCAAATGGTCATTGAATATTAGGCACTTTGTCTTTTAAGTGCTAATGATTACGAACCTGGATGTTAATTGCTAGAGGACTGGGATTCAAAAAATGATCAGGGAAGGAGATAAGGAATGAGTATTTGGATACATCGAAGTTGTGTGCTTTTCTTAATGTTGTTTGTTGCAATTTCAGTTTTTTCACAGGAAACATATCGTACGTTCTATCCCAACGGTTCGGTCAAAGAGCAATATCTTGCTACGGTTAACGGAAAAGATACTTTAAAACACGGTCGTTACACCTTTTTTTTCAAAATGGCAGACCCTATCAAACCGGCAATTTTAAGAACAATTTGCTAGATTCAGTCTGGAATATCTATTATTCCAAAGGTCAGATTAAATCGAAATACACCTATCTTTTGGGTGTTTTGAATGGAGCATTTGCCCATTTCTTTGACAACTCGCAGCTTTATCAGGCCGGAACCTACAAATACGGACAGTTTCATGATAGTCTATTGACCTATAACAGCAATGGAACCATGGCAAAAGTAGAGCAATATAAAGAAAACCAGATACATGGTCTGTGCCGTTATTACTACCCGAATGGAAACCTCATGGAAATTTCGTATCGCGTGAATGATGAACCCAACGGTGAGTTTTTGCTTTACCACGAAAACGGCGTACAAAATTACAAGGGCAAGCGCATAAAAAATTGCCGGCAAGATAAACTGGAAGTTTTTACAAAAGAGGGAAAGTTACAGCGGATTGCGCATTATTCCGGATGTAAGCTCAATGGCCCTTTAATTGCGTTTAACAGTGATGGAACGGATACTCTGTCGGTAACCCCTTTTGTTGACGGACGAGAAGAGGGAGTTGCAAAAACATACTATTCAAATGCGACACTTCAGGAGGAGACAGAATATAAATCGGGCAAGCGACAAGGCGCAACAAGAGCTTGGTTTCAAAACGGGAATGTTTATATATCAGGATATTACAAGGATAATAAATTCGATGGAATGTGGAAGATATTTCATCAGAACGGGCAAATAAAACAAACAGGGAATTATTCAGATGGCGACGCTGACGGGCTTTGGTATTTCTACTCCCCCGAAGGATTTTTAACTATTACGGGTGTTTATTCCAACGACCTACGCCAGGGTGTTTGGACGGAATTTGCCCCCGATGGGACAGTAACTGACAGGGCATTATATACTAATGGTCAAATCACTGTCCGACAGTCTGATTTACTGAATGCAAATACTTTAAAATAAAGTTTTATTCTCCGAAGTCGAATTTAACGGGTTCAACCGTGAAACCTTTCTTGCGCAGAAGTCCAATTATTCCTTCTTCACCAAACAAATGAGCGGCTCCCACGGCACAAAAAACATTTCCTTTTGGCAACATTGGGATAAGGCGTTCAACCATAATATGGTTTCTGCCGTTTAGAATTTCTTTCATAAACTCTTCGGGAATGGATGGATCGGTGGTTAATTCCAAAAGTTTTTCTCCGTCCATTTTTAGGTATGCCTCAATCATACTGTCAAACATCCTGGTAATATCAATAGTATCAGTAAGGCTCTGTAACAGCATTTTTGCCTGTTGGGAATAGGATAGTTTGTCTATCATTTCGATTTGCTCGGTAAGCGATTCCAACCCAACAACTTCCTTGTTGTTTTTCCGTCCTGTCTGGATAAAATATAAATCAAGAGGGACAGGAGAATCTTTTTTTACTATCGACTGAATTATGTTGGCACTGAGAAAGAAAGGCTTAACACGCTGGGCAGTACGCAACGAAACTCCGGTAAGTTGCTTGTATTTTTCTTCGAGCAATTCAAATTCTTCGGGCAATAGTAGTTGTTCCAAAATGCTGTCCTTCATAAGGGTTGCCTCCATCACAGTGCGGTAATCAACTTTGTCGAGTTCTACTTCAACGGCTATGATTGATGCATTGTTCAGAATTTTTTCGACAGTCTGGCCAAAACCAAATACGCGTTTGTCTTGAATGTGAATGGTACCATACAAGTGAGAAGGCTGTTCCAGACCGTTTCCGGAAATTTTCCAAAGCAGCGAATTTCCGGGTTTCCGTCCGTTTTCCGGTGAATTTGTGCCGGCTTGTTTACAGGCATTAAGGACAAATACAAATCCAACAAGGTTTAGAATGATAATAGTGCGTGTCATGTTGATTTTTTTTTTTTGCGAAGATATTAAAAAGAACGGAGAACGAGGTCAAAACCTGGAAATGATTCTTTTTTATTAAAATATTTCGCTCAAACCTTATATATTTTGTATATTTGCAAATTATGTAAGGCATGCCTTACAAATACTAAAAATATCACTACCATGAGCATGTATGCACGACATATTTATTTGAAAAAAATTGAGCCTTTTATCAACAAGCAAGTAATCAAAGTTCTTACGGGGCAACGACGAGTAGGAAAGAGCTTTTTGCTTTTGCAACTCATTGATTTAATCAAAATACAGTACTCCCATGCCAATATAATACATATTGATATGGAGAATAATGACTTTCGATTTATTAAAAATTATATCGACCTGGATGACTACATCAAAAGCAAAAGTACCGGGAATACAAACTTTGTATTTATTGATGAAATCCAAGAGATTTCAGATTTTCAACTAACCCTGCGAAGTTTATTATCTGCTGGCAATTACGATTTATATTGTTCCGGCAGCAATGCTTACACATTGTCAGGTGATTTAGCAACGTTATTAGCCGGAAGATATATAGAAGTTAGAGTGCATAGTCTTTCATTTATTGAATTTAGAGAGTTTTATCAGCTTAACAATACCCAGGAAACACTAAAAAGATACTTAAAATATGGAGGTTTGCCTTTTTTAGTTCATTTACCTCTCGAAGAGAAAGTTATTTATGATTATTTAAAAAATGTGTACAATACAATTTTCTTTAAAGATATTGTTAGTCGTTATCAGTTAAAGAATGCATCATTTTTGACTGATTTAACAAAATTTATAGCCGACACAAACGGAAGTTTGTTCTCTGCTCGTAAAATCAGCCAATACCTGAAATCACAACAAATTAAAGTAACACCCGAAGTAATTATTTCTTATTTGTGGTATTTAGAAAATGCTTATTTTATTCATAGGGTAAAACGCACTGATATTGAAGGGAAAAAGCATTTCGATATCGGTGAAAAACTTTTTTTTGATGATTTGGGTTTACGACACAGCATCATAGGATATCGTCTGACAGACATTGGAAAAATAATGGAAAACGCTGTGTTCCTTCATTTAAAGATTCAGGAATGGAATGTTACCGTGGGATATAGTGAAAATAAGGAGATTGACTTCATTGCCGAAAAAAATGGAGAGAAAAGATACATTCAAGTTGCCTATATGTTACAGAATGACAACACCATTGCCCGGGAATATGGGAATCTGTTGAGTATTCCCGACAATTATCCAAAAATAGTGGTAACTATGGACAATTTAATGGCCGGAGCAAGTTATAAAGGTATTGAGAATGTGAGTTTAAAAGATTTTTTAAACCGCGAACTTTAATTCTTTCCTAAGAATTAAGCCACTCCTTAAACAAGGCCGAACGTTCCGTGCTGACAATACATTCCTCGGTCGAAGGTGGATTCAGGGTTATCTTTATTCTTGATTTTGAATAGTTGTGCATGGCTTCAATAGCCTGAAAACAAATAATATATTTGCGGTTTGCCCGAAAAAAGTGGTTTGGGTCAAGGGTGGGCTCCAATTTTTCAAGGGTGCTATTTATGTCGTAGCGTTTTCCCTGGTGCGTTACCATGAACAACGCTTTATTTTCCGCTTCAAAATAAGCAATTTCTTGTACTTCAATGGCTTTTAGCTTGTCGGCAAAACCCACAAGAAAACGTTGACGATATTGTGTTCCATGTTGACGTTGGATGGCTTTGAGCAATTCGCCATAATCGGGCGAAACTGGTTTTTGTCCCAGTTCATGAAATTTGCCCAGGGCAAACTCCAGCTCTTCTTTTTTTATGGGTTTCAGCAAATAGTCAATACTGTTTACCTTAAATGCCTGAATGGCGTAGTTGTCGAAAGCTGTCGTGAAAATAACGGGTGTTTTTATAGTAACCTGGTCGAATATTTTAAAACTGAGTCCATCGGCCAGATGAATGTCCATAAAAATCAGTTCGGGAGCTTCGTTTTCCGTCAGCCAGCGGACTGTTGATGAATTGGAATCGGTAATTTCCAGGATTATGGCATCGGGAACCGCCTCTAAAACCATTTTTTTCATGCGGTTGGCGGCGGCAATTTCGTCTTCGACGATGAGGATCTTGAGCATGGTACTGTTTCTTTTCAGGTTTACGTTTGGTTCTGGATGTGTTCACATCGAAAACCCTCAGCATGACCGCGGTTGTTACCCTGAGAATAGTCGAAGGGTCTTAATTGCCAGTATGTTACAAAACATGTCATCAATAGTGCGCTGTGCTGTGCTTGTCGAAGTAGTGTCGAAGCAGAGCCGAAATGTCCCACGCAATGTACAAAATAAATTACAAATTCAGCAACGGAATCGAAACCGAGAACCGATTTTCTTCGACTTCAATAATGACCTTCTTATTTGTCAGGTATTCATAGCGTTGTTGAATGTTTTTAAGTCCCAATTTCGACGAAGTTGTTTCAGTTTCTCTTCTTTGTAAATTGTTTGATACAACAACATATTCCGAATCGGGACAAGAGATTGTTACCACAAGTGGTTTCTCTTTTGATATAATGTTGTGTTTCAGGGCATTTTCAACCAGCATTTGTAACGAAAGTGGCGCCACACTGGTTTGCATGATGGTTTTTGGCAGATTGTTATTGACAATCAGGTTGTCCCCGAAACGCTTTTGTTGTAGAAAAATATAATCATTGACCAACTCAATTTCCTCGTTCAGCAAAATAACCTCCTGCTCGCGCAGATTCAGAATTTTGCGGTAATAATCGGCGGTGCGGTTACATAATCGACGGCTGCTTTTGGGTTCTCCTCTATCAGATTGGCTAAGGTGTTTAGGTTGTTGAACAAAAAATGGGGATTAACCTGGCTTTTCAGGGTTTCGTATTGGCTTCGAATATTCTCTTCGTGGAGTTTCTCCGACCGGTTTTTCCATGTTTTCCACTGCATGAAAAAGAAATAGGCTTCGTGCAAGCTGGTAATAAGAAACGTTATTAAAAGTGAAAACAGAATATTCTGGGGCAATGTTTCCATTATATTATTTTCTATACCAATAATATGATGGATACTCACAAGAATAACCCCGACAATGGATGTATAGACCAAAATTGCTGAAATCTCGAGCAACAAGTGCTTCAAAGGATATTTTTCCCACGGATATTTGTTCCACAAGTAAATGGTTATCGATCTGACACCCAGCCACATAATCAAGGTAGAAGTGGTGGAGCCTATTATGGCAAAAGCCGTTTCCTTTTCAATGGATTCGAAGTAATGACCAAATGCTATGGGAGCAATCATGGCAACCAATGGGATTCCAATAATCATCGTCCATTTGTCGCTTAAATCAAATTTTGTTGATACTTTATCCATTTTGTTCCATCAGTTGCTATAGGGTTTGGCAAATCGCTTTTCGTAGGCCTTGTTTTTCTTTAAGTTGCTGTTCCAGTAAAAGTTAGCAAGTCCGGTAAGGCTGCCCATGTGGAAAATCCATCGTTGAAATATTCCCATTTTCTTAGGGTAACGCAACTTTTCGACTATTTTGGGATGAAATTTTCCGGATACTGCAAATTCTTTTCCCAGCGACTGAAACATAGCATAGAGCTTTACTGTCATGAACGGGGGCATGATTTGTATCCCTTCAACACCCCCTTTTATTACAGTTCCTACATAGTTGCATTCCAGGAGGTTGGCTAACTTTTGCAGATACCGTTCCATGTTCAAAGAGTGGTTCGATTCGGGAAACCCCGATTGTACAATGAACCCAATTTGCTTTGCAAATCCGTATTTTTTTCCGGCAATCTGCTCAATAAACAACTTCACGATACCGGGCATAGCATCGGTGTAAAGCGGAAAAATAAGGATTACAACTGAGGATTTTTCAAATGCTTCAGCATGTTCGTGGGTGTGTTTTGTTTGTGCAAGATAATGAATTTCAATCTCTTCTTGCTTTACCTCATGATATCCGTTCATGAAATGTTCCATCAATAGTTTTGAATTGCTGGCTTTGAAGCGTGGCGAGCCGTTGAAGATGGTTAAGGACATGGTTCAATTGTTTTGTTGTTCGTTATCAAGATACATAAACATAGCCACTTTGCTGTGAAAGTTTATGGCAAGACGGTCATACACATCACGGACAATGGACAAATCTTCGTCGTCGGTGTCGGGCTCTTTGGCAAGCAAAACACCCAAATCGGGGTATTTCGGATAGCGTTTTCGGTGGTGACATTCGCCATCAATTAGCTGAATGTAAGGATGTAACAATACAATAAGCCTGTCCGTTATTTTCTTTAGTTCGGCGCTGGTAAACCCTGCAAACAGCGGTGAGGCAAACACCAGCAAATCGCAGTTTATGGCAGAGCGGAAGATGGCATCGGCATCGTCTTTTATGGCGCACAGACCCGGTGTTTTCCACCAGCAGCTCCAGCAACCGCTGCAGAAATGCAAATCCATTTCTGCCAGGTTATAGGTGGTTATGGCGTTTTTTTGTTCCATTTTAGCTACCACATCGCCAATGTTTTTCGAAAATTGGGATGATTTGAAATTGGGGTCGCCGTTGAGGATGGTTATTTTCATATGTTTATA
>JBBISE010000150.1:0-8840 GCA_037441445.1 Salinivirgaceae bacterium | reverse complement strand
CTACGAATACTGCAGATGCCAGAAAATATGGGGTTGGTGGGGTGGATACGTTTGAGTGGCAGACCACCGAGATCCGGGATCAACGGCAACCTCTTCTTCCACGTGGATTGTACCCACCATCAACTCCTGCTTTCTATAAGTTTGTTTTTCGAAGTTTGCACCGTAGGAAAGACCAAACTCAGCTCCGACACACATTTTAGGAAGGAAGTAGTATTCCGCACCAGTAAAAGCGCCTAAGAACAAAGAGTTGACAGTTCCATTTTTTTGCTCAAGTGTACGAGGCGAAAGATTTCCCCAGTTGGTAGTTGGAGTTGGGTTGACGGTTGTCATTTCGTTGCCATATTCAAACATTGTCTTGTTTTTTTGGTAACGATAACCAAGATCGGCACCAAAGAAACCCAAAAGGCGCTTATAACCACGAAATTGCTGATATCCAACCCGAAGCATCATGTCGCGGTTTTTCATAGTAATCACATCTTCCAATTGCTTTTGGCTGAGAGGATCAGTGAAAAATGCGGCATCATCGCGAACATAAAACCGGTCAACATTTGTATTGTTATTTATTCCAAGCACAGCCCTAACTGCGGAATTATCAGAAAGAAAGTATCTGAAATAGAGCCTATTATCGTTTAAATTCAGGATGTTATCCTGGGTTCCATTGAACATATTTCCCAAATAGTCAAGAACGGGACCGCCATCTAACCCGACAGCAATTTCGCCAGCCACAGGGAAAAACACTTTCTCTTGCTTTGGAGTTTCATCCTGTGCAAACACTGCAAACGTTGCAAAGATTGCCGATATTGTTATGATTGTTTTTCTCATAATCTGTTTTTTTATCTGTTAAATCTTTGTCGTTTTTATTCCCAAAGGTTGCCGCCACCGCAATTTACAACCGTTAAAACAGGCGAACTTTCACTAAAATTGCCAATAAAAGCATCGTAGAGATAGTTTCTTACAATAGGATCTCCATCGTCATTTGTTACTACTTTGCCTGCCTCAAAACGGATCCATACGTTTTCGTCTTTGGGGAGTGTAACATCAATTCTTCCTGCAGCGCTTACGGTTCCGGTAGTCATCCATCCATCGGTGTAAACGGTTACGCTGGTGCCGTTTGGCACGTATTCCGATCCCCCGGTTGTTACGTCCATATCAGCACGCAACTCGAACTTTTTCGAGACTGTTTGCTCAAAGTTGTCAAACAAGGTAATGTCGTTGTAAACAACCTCATGGGTTCTGATTTCATTGGTCTTTACCCCATTTTCGGCCGCTACACCTGTGAAACGATACCTTTTTGATATGTTGGAAGAAACGCTTCCAAATGGCTGTACTTGATCAAAAACAAATTCCATTGGAAAAATCTCGACCGTTACACCCTGATCATTTACAGGAATTTCCAATTCAATGGCTCCATTTTGAATGGTTTCCACTTTTGTCCAAAAACCGGTTGCTGCCGGGTTAAAATTGTTGTTGGCTATGCGAACCAGCACCTCTGTCCCGTTTGGAGCAAACTCAAGCCCCTGCGAAGTGTAGTTTAATTCCGCATAGATGTTTACTTTTAATGTTGCCTTTTTTGACTGATCGAGTGTCAGCGCCGATGTCTCGATTTTCTCTGTACAGCTGCTGAACATCAATGATGCCATGGTAAGCATCGCGCCAAGTGTTTTTAAATTTTCTCATAGATCTTTTTTTTGGTTTATACTAACTTGTATTAATAATTTCGTGCAAATATATTCTTTTTTTTAAAATCAACAAGGATTAAAAGCAGGAAAAGAGGGAAAGCCCCTCTTTTCTGGTTTGCTGCTTTATCAGCAATTCAACATTGACCTCAGTTAACAGTCCCTAGTTATTTTATTCTATTCCTCTGACCACTCCACACAAGGAAACGGCGTTGGAGATTTACAGTAATTCTATAGGTAACGGGAACGATTATCAGCGTTAAAAATGTAGAGAAGGTAAGACCAAAAATAACAGTCCAGGAAATTGGCCCCCACATAATTACGTTATCGCCACCAAAATAGATGTCGGGATTAAAATCGGCAATGGCTCCGGCAAAGTCAATGTTCAAACCAATGGCCATGGGCACTAATCCCAAAATGGTTGTAATGGCGGTTAACAGAACCGGTCGAAGCCTGGTTTTTCCTGCCTCCACAACGCATTCTGTGGCCTGTTTTACAGGCAGAAAAGCATCTTCGGGCAATCCCATTTCGGCCAGTTTGTTTTTCTTTAGCAACCCAATGTAATCAATCAACACAATAGCGTTGTTGACCACAATCCCGGCCAACGAGACAATACCAATACCCGTCATAACAACTACAAAATCCATTTTAAAGGTGGCTAACCCTCCAAAAACCCCAATAGTGCTGAACACAACGCTGGTCATAATTATCAGCGGACGGATCAGGGAGTTGAATTGGGTCACCAGAATCAACAGAATGAGCGCCAAGGCAATAATCATGGCATTTGCAAGGAATGCCATTGATTCGGCCTGTTCTTCCTGCTCGCCGGTAAAGGCATATTTGTATCCTTCTGGCATGGAAAAGTCCGACAAAATAAGCTTTATCTGCTGATTGATTTTTGTCGCATTGTATCCGGGCAACACGTTGGAATAGAGTGTTACAACGCGATCCGAGTTTTTACGTTTTACCGAGCCATAGGTTGTTGAATAGGTGAAATCGGCTACCGATGAAATGGGGATTTGCACCATCCTCCCCTCTTCCATGAAACCAACTTTCTGATTCAGCAACGTTGGAAGATCATAACGGTACTTGTCCATATAGCGCAACTGAATAGGAAAATCATCTTCACCTTCTTTGTAGCGCGAGATTTCCTTTCCGTATAGGGATGTCCGGATTGCGCCTGCAATTTGCATCGTACTCAGCCCCAATCGGCGGGCTTTGTCGCGATCAATTTCAATAAGCAACTCCGGTTTGCCTAAAACCAGGTCAACCTTTATTCCCTCAATTCCCTGAACAGCAAACGAATTGATGTAATTTTCCATGGAATCGGTAAGTTCAAGGAGCCTGCTAAATTCATCACCGCTTATTTCAACATTAACCGCTTTCCCGGCTGGTGGCCCCATGGCATTTTTGGTAAAGGCAAGTTCGACCCCGGTATAACGGTGTTGTAACTCTTCGGTTAACATCTGCATGATATCCGTTGTATTTATTCCCCCACGTTCCTTAAAATCAACAAATGTTATGGTTGTGAGCGCCTTGTTTACCTGGTTGCCAAACATCGACCACTCTTCGGGGTCGCCTTTCCCAATAGTAACCAGAATGGATTCGATAATGGGACGATAAGGCTTTAACAACGAATCTAGATCAGATTCAATAATTTGCATCACCGAGTCGGTTGCTGTTATGTCGCTTCCTATGGGCAACTCGGCCACAATATTGATGTAACCCGGATCGTTGTCGGGGAAGAATTTAACAGCGGGTTGACGAATACCAAAAAAGATAAACGTGAAAATCATGAGCAAAAAAGTACCCACAAAAAACCAAATGGGTCGTTTTCCATAGAGGGCATAATTAAGTGCCTTTGAATAAATGTTCTCGAGCCAGGCAAGGAATACTGTCCTAAACCATCGCTCGACTTTATAAAAGAAAATGGCATTGAAAAACACAACCATAGCCACCAACACAAGAATATTGGCCAAGGCATAAACCCGTGTCAAATAAAACAATATAGCCACCAAGGTTAATATTCCCGATAAACGAAACGCTTTCTTTTTGTTTGGTGTATTGTCGTGTCGATCGTCACCGTGTTTGATAAAAGATGCCGATATTACAGGAATGATTACAAGGGCAACGATTAAGGAAGACGTCAAAACAATAATGAGTGTTATTGGCAGGTTTTTCATAAACTCGCCAGTAATGCCACCCCAGAATGCCAAAGGAAGGAATGCTGCGAGTGTGGTTGCGGTTGACGAAATAATGGGTATTGCAATTTCCCCAACAGCCAGACGGGCTGCTTCCAATGGTTTATGCCCTTTATCGACAAAACGGTATATGTTTTCTACTACGACAATGCCGTTATCAACCAACATTCCCAGCGCCAGAATCAAGCCAAACAAAACAATCATATTTATTTGGTAACCAATAAGGTTCAGAACCATGAACGACATCAACATGGATAACGGGATGGCTATACCCACGAATAAAGCATTGCGCGTACCCAAAAAGTAGAAGAGCACCAAAACCACCAAAATTACGCCCATAATCATGGAATTCTCAAGGTTTGACAGCTGTTTCCGGATAATGTCGCTTTGGTCGTTGGTAATGGAGATATTCATAGTTTCGGGCAAGGCTCCCGATTTTTTTGCTACGTCAAGTATTGCAAATATCTGGTCAGTAGCATTTAGCAGGTTTTCTCCTCCCTTTTTTATAACTTGAACAGAAACAACCGGTTTTCCATCGAGCCGTGCTTTAGTTGTCGATTCCGCATAGGTATCCAGAACATTTGCCACATCGCGCAGGTAAATGGTTTTACCGTGGTCGCGTTTTACAACAATGCTTTCCATTTCTTTAACACTGCCAAATTCGCCCACAATACGGATTGACCTACGCATTTTTCCCAGCTTTATTTCGCCACCCGACATGGAGACATTTTCGAAGGCCACCGCATTTTCAATATCATAAAAGGCAAGCCCCAGGGCCTCCATTTTTACCATATCAACATCAATAACAATTTCGCGTTCTTCTACTCCCTGAATTTCGACCTTCGAAATTTCAGAAATGGGTTCAATAACATCTTCCAGGTATTCAGCATATCGTTTAAGCTCTTCGAGCGAAAAGTCGCCTGACAGGTTGATATTGATAATCGGAAACTCTGAAAAATCGACGTCGGTTACAAAAGGATCGTTCATCAGGTCCGTTGGCAATTCACTTTTGGCCCTGTCAACGGCATCCTTTACTTCCTGCAAGGCTTCGCCCAGCGGAATGTTGGTGTTGAATTCAACCATAACCATGGATGCATCCTGTAACGATGTCGAAGTTATTTTCTTCAGGCTTTTCACATCCTCGCACTCTTTTTCAATGGGACGTGTAATCAGGTTTTCAATATCAATGGGTGGGTTTCCCGGGTATATTGTCTGTACCAAAATGGTTGGAAATACAATTTCGGGAAACAGCTCCTTGGGCATACTCCGGTATGAAATTAATCCAAATACCGAAATAATTGCCGTTAACAGGTAAACTGTGTTTCTGTTCTTTAGTGCCCACGTGGTAAGTTTAAACTCACGGGGTTTATTTGTTTCTTGTTCCATAAATTTCGTTGCGTTTTGTCAGATAGTCATTGTTTTCAATTTCGAATAAAGCGGAGAATACCCGATTATTGAACGCTGTAAACAAAGAATCTGCCCGTTTTTATCTGATTTCAACTAAACTACCGTTTCCAACACGGTTGTACCCCGATACAATAACTTTCTGGTTTTCGCTCAGCCCTTTCAGCACCATTGTTTGATCGTTGAAAGAAAGGCCGGTTTCAACATACAGTTTCGATGCAGCATTCTTACCATCTGTGTTTTTCTCTACAACAAAAAGGAACGTACCACGGCTGTCTTGCTTCACCACCATGCTCGGAACCACCAATGCCGATGTTGACTCGAAATCCTTTATTTTAAGGGTTGCCATTTGGTTTGGTTTTATCAATCCATTGACATTGTTTATCTGCATTTCAATTTGTACTGTCCGGGTTTTTGAATCAATGGTGTTTGATATTCTGGTTATGGGTGCAGTAAATTCCATGTCGTAGGTTGGAAATGAAATGGTTGCCTGATCTCCCTTTTTAATTTTTGACAACATGTTTTCCGACACGTCGGCAATTACTTTTAGTTTTTCGAGGTTAACCAAGTGCAAAATTGCCTGGCCTGGAGAAGCCAGCTCTCCTTCTTTTAGGAAAATGTCATCAACTATTCCGGCAAAAGGGGCCTTAATGTATGACATGTCAAGCTGTGACCGAAGAGTAACCAACTTTTTCTCAAGGCTTTCTTTGTTGTTTTTGGCTTCAAGATATTGTAACTCCGATCCTATTTTCTGATCCCACAACTCTTTTTGTTTGTCGTAGATTTTTGTTACCAGTTCGAGGGCAAGTTTTACTTCATCGATGCTGTTTTCGATGATACTGGAATTCAATCCAATAAGCAAATCCCCTTTACGTACCGACTGTCCTTTAACTACATGGATGGTTTTTATTTGACCGTTTGTTTCGGGGCTTATAAGCGCCTCCTCGGCCAACTCGACCACTCCATTGGCTAAAAAGAAGTGGGCAAACAATTCCGGCTTTAATTCTTTAACCAACACGGGGATATTACCATTGGAAACATCCTCGGTCTCAAGGGTTTTTAGTTTGTTTTCCAACTCTTTAATCGTGTGGTTTATAGCCAACTGCTGATCCTTTAGCTGTGATATTTGCTGGCGAATGGCCTCGGGTGTTTCGGTGCTGGTGCAACCAAAAATGAAAGCTGCCAGCGTGAACGTGATTATTTTTTTCATTGTTTTATAGGTATTTAAGGGTTTTCGTTAGTTTCCAATTATTTTATCGACCTTGAGTTTTGCGTTGAAAAGTTCCACCACCGCAGCCATGTAGTTGCCAACTGCTTGCAGGTGCTTGTCGTTGGCCTGAATCACATCTTGTTGCGACGCCATGCCTTTCGAGAATTTAACACGATAATTCTGGTAAACTTTATTTGCAAGCTCTTTATTCTCTTTCTCGCCCGAATATTTTTCCCAAGCCGTTGTGTACTGTGCCAGAGCATTGGCCAACTCCATCTCAAGCCCCTGTTTTACTTGCTCATAGGTATTCTGGGATTTCTCGAGCGAGAGCTTTGCCTGTTGCATTTTAGCCCGACGCATTCCACTTGAAAATAACGGAATAGAAAGGCTAAGACCGGCCATTGTTGTGGGCTGAAAGTTTAGCGCAGGTTCTTCAAGATAGCGTTGATAGGTGGCAAAGGCGGCCAAATTTGGTAGGAAGTTCGATTTTTCCAACTTTAACTGTAAAGTACTAAGCTCGACTTGGTTTGCCACAATCTGAAGATCAATATTGCTTTCCAGGTTGCTCTTTATGTCGCTAAATGTTCCTGGAGATACTGAAACCATTAGGGTTTCGAGATTGTCCGACAAGGCAATTTCCTTGGATATTTCCATGCCCATCTGAAATTTCAGCAGGTTTTGGGCCGATTGATATTGCCTTTTGGTTTCGGTAGCCGAGTTTTCGATCATGGTGAGGGAAACGTTCAATTGGTCGGCTACTACATCATCAACAAATCCTACTTTTGCCATGGCCTTTGTATCGTCAACAGTTCTCTTCAGGTTTGAAACGCTCGAATCCAGAATAGCCACAGTCTCATTGAGTAACAGCACCGTATAATAGGTTTGGGCGACATTGGAGCGAATGTCCCTGTCTGCTTTTTGCAATGCATTTTCGGACATTTTTTTGTAGGCCTTCGAAGCTTGCAATCCAACAATATAAGGGCCACTAAAAACCAACTGGGTTGCCGTAATGTTTATGGTTGTATTATCAGCAAGGCCGATTTTCATTGGTGGTGAGGGCTTGTAAGCGTTGAGAATATCTTCTCTTGTGATTGGCACGCCACTGGGAAGCGCGTTGAAATCTAGATAAGGCCCAAAACTAATTTCGGGAATGGAAAACTGGTGCTGGTAATTTGCCGACATCTCAATTTGTGGCAGCCCCAGTGCCGTGGTTTCCCACACTTTTTTGTCGGCAATTTGAACATCAAGAAGGGCGTTCAGACGTTCTGCATTGTTCTCAATGGCATGGTTTTGCGCCTCGACAAGCGAAAACCGTTGCACTTCCTGCCCCCTTCCGGAATGCAGCACTAAGGCTCCAAGGGCAAATAACACGATTTTTTTTCGATACATAAAGGTTACGGTTTTAAATAAGGGTTATTTTAGGTTAATATCATTAAAATCCTCAATATCATACTCTTTTAGTTTTTTCTCAAGAAATTCAATTCCCTTTTGGTTGGCAATTCCCCGAATGTGGTATTCGAAAATCTCCTGAAAAAATTTGGGCGATGTAAACTCCTCGACAGAAAATAAATCGCTTTGCATAACAAACTCGACACGGGATAGTTGCAGTTTAGCAATTACTTCGTCGTTAAGCTCCTGGCGATAAATTCCCTCCTCTTTTCCCTTTCGGATATTGCGCAGGTTTTGCTCGTACATGTGTTGCCGGCGTCTTGAAATAAGTCTGTAGTAATGTTCGGGGTAGTATTTCTTCAGATCAAATTCCGTTGCCGGGTTAATTTGTTTCAGCAAACGGTTCAGCATTTTACTTACCATTAAAAGCTCTTCAATGGCGTTCATTCCTTTGTCGCGCACGCTGTGATGCTGGCATTGCACTTCTTGCATCTGCATATCGACAACCAAACCAACCAACTCGCTTTTATCCTTAACGTACTGATATAAAGTTTTCTTAGAAATACCTAACTGCGAAGCCACATCATCCATAGTCATGCTTTTTATACCGTATTTCATGTATAAATCGCGCACCTTCAGCAGAATTTCTTTCAAATTTTCGTCCATTTCGGTCATAAAATAAACTTTGGAAACGATTCTTTGCAAAAATGTTTCCAAAGTTTATTTTTTTTGCGTTAATGAATTGTTAATTTTATAAAAATTTGTAACCGAAAAAAGAGATTGATCTAAACTTTTCCCCAATTTTAGTTGTATCTTTAGTAGTGAATTGCTAGCTATTGAAACTAACTGAAACTTAATGCCATGTAGCGCCCATGCCGATAACCTGTTTTTCGACACACAAGTGCGTGATTAAAGTCGGCATGAAGTTCCATATGGCCGTAAACCGAAAAATTATAAACA
>JBBISE010000149.1:0-8914 GCA_037441445.1 Salinivirgaceae bacterium | reverse complement strand
GTCGGCATGAAGTTCCATATGGCCGTAAACCGAAAAATTATAAACATATGAAATACTTTTATTTGCTTTTGATTATTGCATCAACAAAACTTTCTAATTCACAGGAAGTTCCCTTTAATGTTGTCCCCGATTGGCAATCTACAGCTTTGGGGCATTATGCTACAGGACTTGCTCTGGCTGACATAAATGGCGATGGGTATAAAGATTTGGTTGTTGCAAATGGAAATGATATGGCCCGTCAAAATTTAGTCATATACAACAATAATGGCGATGGAACCTTTCCACATGCCCCCTCATGGAGCTCCTCAGATACAGATTTTCACGGGCATTTATCCGTAGGCGATATAAACAAGGACGGTTGGTTAGATGTAGCTGTTTCCGTCTATTTAGGACCCGAAGGCTTTACGCAACCTGGGAAAGTGAAGGTGTATTATAATCAAGGCGGAGAACTAGAGCAAATGCCGTCTTTCCAGTCCACCCCCATGTACAACTTCAGCCTGGCCCTTGGTGATGCTAATGCCGATGGTTGGCTCGATATAGCCGTAGCCACAAGCGAGTCTTATGGAAATCAGTGGGATTATGCTAAAGTCTTCTACAATAACCGGGGATCCTTCAACACACAACCTGACTGGCAATCATCTAATTTGGCCGGTTTTATGGACGTAGAATTTGCTGATATGGACAATAGCGGCTTTTTAGATTTGGCCTTTATTGGGAATTATCACCCCAACGCCATTTATTTGGCAGACAGTCTTGGTTTTATAGGTTCGGATCCATCATGGCAATCTTCCGAAACTGTGACCTACAACAACTCTCTGGACATCGGATTCTTGGGTTACCAAAGGTACCCTGTCATTCTTACAACGGGCAATAATCAACTGGGTGGCGATGGTAAAATAAGGATGTATGAATTCCAATATGGCGTACACCAAACCGGAGCAGCATCATATATATCGCCTCCTTACGGATACGGCTCAGGTATTATTGTGTTTGACATTACCGGCGATGGGAAACTTGACCTAATTTATGGGGGATGGTGGTTACCAATAAAAGTTATAAAAGGTACCGGACAAAATTTCGAATCACAAGTAACTTTTTCATCGGAAACAAATTCTGTGGTTGAAACTATCCAACTGGCAGATCTGGGGCGCAAATCAATTGTAGTGGTCGTGGATACTTTAGTACCCTTTACCAATGGAATTAAAAGCCTTAGAATCAATACTCAGATTGTAGAAAACTGTTTGTCAATTTCAAAAAATGGGGTACTGCTGCACGATAGTTCCTTTTGTACCGTTCCGGGAAAAAGTTGGATTTCATTTGTTGATAGTCTTTATGCAACAGACACACTAGTAATTACTTACGAAAAAAGTTTGACACCTGATATGGTCATTACTAATTGGGATCCGGGTAAAGGCAACTACATTTTCTATAACAAGAATAACTATCTCAATACAAACGACTTGTATATAAGACCACAAGTATTTGTGTATCCAAATCCAGCAAATGAACGAGTAAGAATCGATTTTGAGGGCAAAGATATTAGCTCATTAACAATCATTGTAACGGATATTACGGGGCGCACGATTTTAAAACAAAAAACTGATTCAGAATATTTTGAATTTACTACGGAAAGTTATATTTCCGGAATATTTTTTCTGTCTGTATATCAAAGCGGAAACCTGATATGTTCCGAAAAATTAATCCTTGTTAAATAAAAAGGGGGCTGCATAAAATGACTTAATTCGACGTCATTGCGAAGAAGACCAACGAAGCAATTTCCATAATTATCTGGCTCAATAAATTGCTTTACTACGTTTGCAATGAGAAATCGGCGGCTTTTTATACAACTCCCTTCATTATAGTAAACTAATTTAATAAATTGTATTTCTTCCCGATGCGTCAATCATCGACTTAATATCATTATTAAATTCTTCTTCCAGTATCAAATCTTCAATGCTCAAATGCATCCTGTAACGCCAGTAATGATTTGGATTAGCCGGTTGGTTGATCCTTTCTGCCTGAGCATTACCGTACCTCAGTTTGTCCGAAATTCCCAACAAATCTTGAATGGGGAAAACAGCCAGCATACTTGGGCAATAAAGATGCTGCTCAAGGATTTGCCTCACTATCCATGTTTCGCAATAAAAAGGAGAATTACCCCAATTTCCCAATATTGAATTGAAGAATATCTGCGACCGTGTTGGGTCTTCTTCCCACCACCCCCTGATGGTTGATGTGTCATGTGATGAAGGTGTTGCCACTGACATGTAGGGGTAATTATTTGGGTGCGCAAATTGCAACTCCTGTTGCTTAGGCATCCGTTGTATTTCCAGACTTAGTAACCCAAGGTGATTCATGATATCAGGAACACATTTGGGCACCATTCCCAAATCCTCTCCGCAGAGCAACATGTTGGTGGCATTTTTTATTACCGGCAGCTTTTTCATGGCATTGGCAGCCCAAAATTGCTCGTTGCGACGGTAGAAATAATCAATGTAAAGTTGGTTGATTTTGTCTTTGGAATACTGGTCTAATTCCTGATAAGACCGTGTAAACTGCAACGAATTTCTTGGGACAAACCACTTTCCCTGTCCATTTGGGGCTTCTAAGAAAATAACTTCGGCCACCAAACCATAGAGACCTAGTTTAATTTGCTCGTTTTTAGCACGTTGATTTCTATCGGCATCGGGAGACAGATTAAGTGCCATTTCTATTTTCTTTTGTGTATCGTATTGCGGTTTAAGATTAAAGCAACCAGGTGCATATTCGTCCAAATAAACAGCTTTTACTTCATCAGTGTATTGTCCGAAAAAATCGTGCAAGAAATGCTGACGAATATATGGACGGCAAAGCCTGTCAAAATTAAACCACATTCCACGGTTAGCCAATTCCTCTTCGCAGAAAGGCAACGAGGGGTTAAACCTCCCCATTAATCCTTCTACTTGACTTTCAGGTATTTCCCATATTCTAAAGAAACCCAATATGTGATCAATCCTAAAGGCGTCGAAATAATCGGCCATCTTTTTTAGTCGTTGTTGCCACCAGCCGAAATTATCTTCCTGCATTCTTTCCCAATTGTAGGTTGGAAAACGCCAGTTTTGCCCTATGGCCGAGAAATCGTCTGGTGGGGCGCCAGCTTGTGCATCCATGTTATAGAGCTCCGGAGCAACCCAGGCGTCAACGCTGTTGCGATAAATACCTATTGGAATGTCGCCTTTTAGAGCAACTCCTTTTTTACGGGCATACTCGGCGGCTTCAAACAACTGTTTGTGTGCATGAAATTGAATAAAGTAATGTATTGCAATATCATCGAAATGAAAGGCTTTTGGGTTGCAAATTTCATCTAAAAGGGCAGGAGAGAAGGTAGAATATTTGCCCCAACGACTAAAATCGGCGGTGTTAAACAAGTCGCGCAGATATGAAAAGGCGGCATAAGGTTTTAGCCATTCATGGTTGCTCTCAAAAAATGAAATATAATCGGGATCCTTCATAAAAGCCCCTTGCTGCTCGTCATAGATTTGTTTAAAAAAACGGGCTTTAAGCCGCATAACGGCTTCGTAATCAATCTTATCTAATCCATTCAAGTATTGACTCTGTTCATCCACAATTTTTTGCGTCACTTTGGCTTTAAGGGTACCAATCATGCTAAGATTGACATAAATTGGGTGTAAGGCGTAAACCGATATTCCTGAATAGGGATAAGAATCGGCCCAAGTGTGAGTCGCAATGGTGTCATTGACAGGTAATAGTTGAATAATTTTCATGCCTGTTTTTTGTGCCCAGTCAACCAGCAACTTAATGTCAGAGAACTCACCAACACCACTGCCATTTTTCCTGCGTAACGAAAATACCGGAATGGCTACTCCGGCGCACTTCCAAGGCTGAAAAGGATATTTAAAGTGTTCATCAAATACCTGAATAGCATGTGATTTTGTGCCGTTTTTTGGCAAATTAAGAATCCGAACATCCCCGTCTTCAATAAAAATACTCTTCTTTGTTTTGGAATCAACAATAAGATACTTATACTCTATGGCTTTGACTTTTGAATCAATTCCCAGTTCGAGCTCCCAGGTTGGATGATTAATATTACTCATTATCAAGGCTTTGTTGCTCTTCCAGGCACCCATCTCCGGTAGGCTACCGACAACAGCTAATCGGTGTTTTGGATCTATTCGGGGCACTGATATCTGAAATTTTATTCTAGTTTTCCCGGCTATTTCTTCGTCTAACGGTGCATATACTTTGGCATAATTCATTATTGTCTCTCCAATAGCCTTGCTAAACAAGGCATACCGTGGATCTGATGAAGAACGCCACGAGTCGAAAACAAAGATATCCCCTTTATCGGTGGTTTCTATTTGTCTTGCTTCTCCCCATTCGGGAATTAAAGCTGAATAATTGTCGTCTTTAACAACGTATTTGTATATCAGTTTCTCTGTAATGTCAGGCATGCTAATGGTTAACTGCCAATGGCCGATTTCTGGGTTGATGAGGTTCATTCTCACAGAATCGCTTGGCACCTGGACTGTCGGCACTGCATTCAACCCACTGATATGGATCGCTTGTCCAAAATGGGTTCTGTAATGAATGTTAAACGTAATGTTCATGATTCAAAATTTAATATTTTTGTGAATATACGAAAAGAATGGCAGAATCAACTCCCGGAACCGGGAATTTTAGTTGATGATACTGTAAACGTGGGCGAGCTTTGTAATGGTTAGTGCAAAAGTAAGAACATTTTTATTTTGGCGCACACGAATTGTAAAAAACATGCAAAAAACTTTTGATTTTCTTTAATGAGCTGTACATACAGCATCTTTTTTGGATTATACCTATTAACTGTTAAAATTCTCTATTGTTAGTATTTTCTGAAACAGCTAATAACAAAGCAGAGCCTTTTAGCGAGACTCTGCTTTATTAAACAATGCATAGTTTTTATTCATTAAGTATTGCTTCTATAGCCTTATGCACATTATCAAAAGCGTTATTATCTTTAACTACGTAGTTATCAACATTCTCCCTTACAAAATCGTAAACCAGGTTACCGTCTTCCTGTCCACTTAGGATAACAACTCGAATCTTAGAAACTTTTTGCCGGATTTTTCTTAATATTTCCAACCCATTTTGTGCGTTAGGGTTTTCGGCATTCAAAAAATAATCAAGAACAACAATGCCAAAGTCAGTATCAATTTTCCGGATACACTCTTCTCCGGTCTTAGCCGTTTCAATTTCAACGTTCTCTATATCGGTCAATGACTCTTTTAACATCTCAAGGAAGATGAAATCATCATCCACCAGCATTACTTTAGTCTTTTTTTCCATATTCGTTTCCTCCTAAAGGGCTCAAAAATACTAATTTCTTTGAAAGATTCAGATGCTTTCCAGCGTTTTTTTTAAGAAGTCTAATTAGTTAACATCAAAAATTGAAAGTTTGTTTAAATAGTACGGGTTTTATTTAACATCCTCCCTAAGAAAATCCCTCAATTCATCTTCTATCTTTTCCCACTCAACACAAATACTGTCAATCCATTCCTTTAGTTCAAAATGGTTAATGTTGTTTGTTTTAATGGAAACCTCAATGTTTTTGGCATAATCCTGTATATCAATGCGTCCAAGATATGTCATTTTAGGTTTCAAAGCATGAGCCCGGTTTTGAGTCACCTGCAAATCGTCGGTTTCATAGGCTTTTTTCATATCTTTTATCTCATCACCTACGGTATCATAATACATCTTCAGTATTTTATTTATTTGCCGAAGGTTACCTTTGTATATTTTGTTTAAAGAATCAACAGAAAAATGGTTAAAATTTAATGCTGCATCAACGGGCACTAAAACCTCATTTTCAGTACTAACTGACTGATTTTCAAGGTTATTAGAAACAAATTTCCCTGCTTTAACCATTATTTGAACTTGTTGACTTCCAAAATACTTTATCTTATAAAACAAATCCTCAGGAACAAATGGTTTCGTTAAGTAATCGTTCATTCCTGCTGACAAGCATTTATCTTTCTCATCTTTTAAAGCATGGGCCGTCATGGCAATTATGGGAATGTTCTCTTTACCTTTGATTTGACCTTCCCGTATACGACGAGTTGCCTCAATTCCATCCATTAAGGGCATTTGAATATCCATGAAAATCATCGAATAGTTTTTCTTTTCAAGCATATCTAAAGCCATCACACCGTTTTCAGCCACCTCAACTAATATCTCACTCTGCCATGTACGTATAGTATCCAAGGCCAACTGTTGATTTATTTTGTTGTCTTCTACCAGTAAAATCTTAATATTTTCTGCCTCGTGCTGACTTACAGATATTTGCTTGTCACTTCGTTTGTCAATGACCAAATCACTACCAATACCAAAGGGCAGAATAAAGGTAAATGTTGTGCCTTTATTTATCTGACTTTTTACAAATATTTCGCCATCTTGCAGCTCAATCAGGTTTTTTACAATGGACAGCCCCAGCCCTGTACCGCCAAATTTCCGGGTGGTTGAACTTTCGGCTTGGGTAAAGGCCTGAAATACGTTGGGTAATTGTTCATCAGTCATCCCAATTCCATTGTCAGAAACAGAGAATTCAATTTCAACATCGGCTTTTGCCCTGCTCTTTAATTTAATCGAACAGCATATTTCACCGTTATCCGGCGTGAACTTGATGGCATTTGATAACAAATTCAGCAGTATTTGATTCAATCGGGTAGGATCTCCTATTAGAACACGGGGAATATCCTCATCAATGATCGATTTAAGAATATGGCTTTTTTCCTTGGCTTTTACGTCCGTGGTTGAAATCAGATAATGAATTAGCTCATGTAGAGAAAACGCAATTTTTTCAAACGTCATTTTGCCAGCTTCAATCTTGGATATGTCCAAAATATCATTGAGCACAACTAATAAATTGTCACTGGAAGCTTTAATGTTTTTTATGTACCTCATTTGCAGGTCATTAAACTCTTCTTTAAGCAAAAGGTGCGTAAAACCAATAATGGCGTTTAAAGGGGTTCTTATTTCATGGCTGGTATTGGCAAGGAAAAGTTCTTTCATCCTTGAGTGCTCTCTAATCTCAGCATTGGCTCTTTCCAATTCATCTTTTTGCTTATTAATCAAGTTGAACGCTTCCTGTAACTTTTGGCGCTGCATTTCATTCTCAAGAAGTGCTTTCTGAAGTTGTATATGGTGCTTACTTGACTTTTTAAATGCCTTTTCTAAATCGGTTATTCTCTCGGCAAAATCTTTTCTTTCAATTAAGGCACTGTCACGGTCTGCATTGGCTTGTTTTAGTTCCTTCGAAACCCTTAGTTCGGCTTCCTTATCCCTTGTAACATCAATTACAATAATTCCATAGTTAAGAAATTCACCCGACTTGTCAATAATAGGCGAACCAGCTAAAAAGAGATGCAAAACCCGTTCATCGGATGAAATTATAGTTGCCAGTGAATCAAAAGGTTCTTTTTTTTCTATCTTAAGAAGTGATATAGTATCAAATTGCCCGTTTTTTGCGAAACTTAATAGATCATAACCAATTTTTGATGCAAAACTTTTTTTGTCGTACCCTGAAAAGGCTGTAAATACGTGGTTGACCGACAGTAAATTTAGATTTCGGTCAAAAGTTAAAAAACCAATCGGTGAATTTTTTAAATAATCCTGTATCAACTCAAACAACGCCCTTCTTTTTAGCAATGGTAAATTGGAAATCTCGGCAATTTCATTTTCCGGGTTCGTTTCACCAATGTGTTGTTTTCGGTTGTATTGTTCCCAGATAATCCATGCCGTTACAAGTAGGATGAATACAGCCACAACGAGAAAGACAATCGTTACCCACGATGTTTCAATTTGTAAAGGTTGGAAAAACATAGAATCCCTGCAATTTAAAGTTTAATACCTATTATCAGCACATCGTCCACCTGCTCGTAGTTTCCTTTCCATTCGTTGAAAGCTTGATCAAGTTTGAAATACTGTTCTAAAGGCTGCAAGTTACAAATTTCCATTAAAAGATCATTAAACCGGGCGTACCTAAATTTATTACCATTTTTACCCCCAAATTGATCGGCAAAACCATCTGAAAACAAATATATTACATCCCCCTTATGGAATTCGAATGTATGGGTTGGGAAAGAAATCTTTTCATTTTCATTGGGCAGGGTACCAACACTGTGTATATAACCTTTCTGTATATGCAACGTTCCTTCGCTTACAAGATAAAGCGGGTTTTTAGCTCCTGCAAAGTAGAGTAAGTTGTGATCATAGTCAACTACAATCATGGACATATCCATACCATCTTTAACATGATTGATGTTGCCCCTTTTATTTAAGGAATTGATAATGATGTCGTTTAAACAATCTATTATTTGACCCGGATCCGTAAGGTTTTTATGGTGAATGGCCTCATTTATGGCATCACGTGCCATAATAGACATCAATGCACCCGGAATACCATGTCCTGTGCAATCAATGGCTGCAATTGTTTTTAATTCTTTTCCATCCTTGTACAACGTATCAACCCAATAAATGTCGCCACTAAGTATGTCTTTAGGCCTGAAATAGATAAATGATTTGGGGAAAGCCTCTTTTACCTTCGATTCTGGAGGGAAAAAAGAATTTTGGATGCGTTCAGCGTAAAGAATTGAGTCGGTTATATTTCTATTTCGTTCTTCCAAAAGACTGTTTTGTTCACGGATTTTATCTTGTTGGCTCAGTATTTCCTCGTTTTGTTGTTCGAGCTTGATATTTTTTTCTTGAATCAGTTCTATTGAAGCTGATAGTTTATTTTGCTGTTCAACATTCAGCATCATTGCTTTTTGAATCCGGATGTGCTGCGCGCTCGATTTTTTAAATGCACGTTCCAACTCATTATTTTTCCTTTCTATTTCTTCGCGCTGCTTGTGCAGTTCATCGGCTATTTGATTGTTGTGTT
>JBBISE010000148.1:0-9206 GCA_037441445.1 Salinivirgaceae bacterium | reverse complement strand
CCGAGTTTGCATTTTGTCCGTTATGAATAACAAGGTCGTTTCGACCTTTGGTATTTATAAAGTGATTTTGTTTGTAGTAAGTATCTTTCAGAAAATCAGAAACAAGGTTTTTATGAAACTCCTCCGATTCATTGTCATTAATCCTGTCGAGAAGTTGAGATAAATTGGACTTGAGACGCTCGATTTCAGTCCTGTTTGGTTTTACTTTCAGAAAGGCTTTGTTTAGTGCCTTCCGAGGTTTCAATTCTTTTAATTTCATCTACAATTTTATACTCTTTTTTCAGTCGGTTAAGGTAAGTTTTTCGGTCGGAACAGTGTCAGAGCGTTGGCAAAAAAAGGCTCTTTTGGTTTTGTGAAGGGTCGGCTTGTGTGTCGTGCAAAACCAAAAGAGCCATTTTGTGCGGTGGCTTTTTTGTCCTTTGTCAGCCGTATTATTTTGCACTGTCGTTGTCGTCATAGGGTTACAGCTAACATTTTATGTATCCCAAAAAAGTAAGGCCACCTATACAAGTTTTCCAGATAAATCAACCTACAGTTCTTAATACAACGGTTAATTCCTTCGAAATTTTCGGGTAACCAACCCGCATTTTTGCCCATGCAGTTAATAGAAAATTTTCAATAAAAAGCAAAACTGGGCATAAAAAAGTCGTCGGTTTCGGGTTAAAGCCCATTACGTTGCTGATAATCAACTATTGTGTCTAAAAAGTCCGCATTCGAAGTTATTGAGAGGAGGCAGGACTAAGCAATCTTCTGATTATCAAACCCTTTAGATTGCTTCACGGCGTTCGCAATGACAAACCGGCGACTTTTTAGACACCCTTAGTCAAAACAATTGTTTTTCACGGCTTTAGCCCAATGATTATCAATTCATGTACTTTGTCAGAATAAACTTATTGTTTAATAAACCTACCTGAAATTTCCTGACTGTTTTCCTGAATCCTGAACAAATAAATTCCGGGTGCAAGATCCGAGATATCAATAGTTTCCGAGGAACTTTCCATGCTTACCTTCCGTACATCCTTTCCTGTCAAATCATAAAACCGGATTAACGAACCGGCAAATGCTCCTTGCACCGTAATGGAATTGCTTGCCGGATTTGGATACAATTGTACTTCCGATGGGGCAACTTCCGCAACATTGTTAACTGTAATGGTTACGTTTTGCGATACTGACAGGGACGAAATGCCGTCATAGACCGTCAATGTCACCGGATAGGTGTTGGCCAGCAAATATTGATTGAAGGTTGTGAGACCTGAACCGAAGTTTCCATCGCCAAAATTCCAGGCAGCCGAGGTGGCATTGGTTTGTGCCTCGAATGTTACCACCGGACCATCAACGTCAAACGAAAAGGAGGCCTCGAGTGCACTTTCAATGTCCACCGTAATTTCCTGCGTCAACACGCCACAGGCACCAGTTGCTGTAAGCGTTACGGGGTAAGTTCCCGCCCCGGGGAAAGTAAAGGTTGGATTTTCATCGCTGGAGGTATTGCCATTGCCAAAATCCCACAGACAATCATTGATATACTGTGCATTGGCAAAAAACATAACCTCTTTGTCCAATACTGCAAAGTGGGGTTCAACAACGGGCGATTCATCGCTCACTTTCAGCGTAATATCATCAATATGAATGTAATACTTTTGGCTGGTGCCTCCGGCTGTGCGGAATGCCAGATAGTAAACTCCATCGTCGGGCACAGAAAACTGGGAGGTGGAACTCAAATAAATGTTGGAATTGAAATTATTGATATTCAAAATATTGACCATTCCCTCGTCTGTTGGATTTGGGCCAATATAAACTTCCAAATTTTCAGTACTATACCGCGAACGATAAAAGAATGATAATGAATAACATACACCACTTCGCAATTCATGACATCCGCTTATCAACCAATCGTCCGTACTTTGTTGATCGGTTCTGATGCGGTAATATTTGGTTCCAGAGTGAGCCAAATCGGGCGTGTTGTCAATGTGCCATGTGTTTGTTCCGGTTAGGTTAATAACGGTCCATTCGGCATTTTCGTCATCAACTTCAAATCCGGTGTAATAGGTGCGTAAATCGACATTTTCCGTTGCAAACACATTGTTTGCTTCGTTCAAATCGGCTTCATTCTCAATACTCAGCTCGATGTCATAGATTTCCTGCGGATTGAGTTCCAGGCCTTCGGTGAAAGAAACAAGTATCTGCTCGCCCGCAGCCAATGTGTTTGTAAAGCTCTGACTCAGATTTATTACGGTCTCTCCCTGTTCAATACTTGCTGAAAGGACAAACCCTTCCATGGACGATGAACCCATATTTTTCACATCGACTTTAAGGGTATTTGCCGGTAGCACTTCGCAGGAGTTTTCATCTTTCAATCGTACAGGATAGGCGTTTACAATGGCCAAATCGCTGTCAAACACTCTGTAAACAGTAACATCATCGATGTACATTCCAAACATATCCGCAGGGCCATAGGCTTGCCAGGCAAAATAATACGATCCGGTGGTTGGAACCGATACGGTACTCTCATATTTCACAAAGTTAGAATTGGAAATGTCACCAAAATCGTTGATAACATTCAAAACTGAGTTGGCCATAGCTGCGGTGTTTAACGTAAATTTCAGCTTCTCAGGATACGATGTTGCACGGTTTTTATAGTGAAAACTAACGTAATAAGAAAAACCGGCCTCGAGTGTAAAGCAGGGCGAGAACAGCCAGTCGTTGCTGGCAACTGACGATTGGTTCGATTGGTAATTGAATGATTTTGTGCCCGTTAGCGCATACGTTGGATCGTCAACAATTTGCCAAAGATGGCCATCGTTGTTGGCATTCTGGACTGTCCAGCTTTCAACCTCTTCACCGGTCTCGAAACTGGTAAAAAAGGTGCCCATGGTGTTCAAATCGAAACTCGAAGGTTTAAGAATGGCAGTAATGCTGTTGTTCTCCAAATCACCATCGGTTGGGGCCTCGACCGAAACAGAAACCGTATTGGCTGTTTGTGTGGTCAAATTGAGGGTTGTTTCAAAACTAAAAACATGTGTAGCTCCCGGCAAAATAGTTCCCGACATGGTTTCCGTTACCATTTCTCCTTCGTTGAGAACGTAGGAAACCTGTGGATTGGTTACCGACGACAAGCCCACATTCCTGATTTCTACCGACAACGTTTCGCTGTTCGTAAAGCTGCAACTGGCCGATGGTGACACAATATTCCCCATTGCCAAGTCAACCTGGAAAGCATCGCGGACTACAACATCGTCGATATGAACAATATACTGCTCGGAATCACTGACAGTTCCCGATGTGGCATAAATAGCAATCTGTATGGCCTCGCCAGCAAATTGTGCAAAACTAAAGGTAAAAGGTGTAAGGCCTTCACACAAATTACTTTGTCTGCTGATGGCGCCAATTTCGGTCCAGGTTGCACCACAATCGCGCGAAACCATAACAGCCAGTTTGTCGTCCGAGCCCATTTGACTTGCGCCTTCGTACCACTCGTAGGCTGCTTTAAAACTGATGATGGTGTTTTGGGTTGCCTGAATTGTGGGCCCAATCAACCAGTCGGCAGTGCCCAAAGCGGCAAAGAAAACGCTGGCAGTGCGGCTGTCGGGGTGGTCATCGCCTTGCCAGTCGGTGTCCATAATGGCTTTTGGGAAAATTTTTCCGCGGGCTTCGTACCAATTCGGATACAGTGTTATCAGGTTATCGGTGTAAAAGCCTGTAAAATCCATGGTGGCCATAGGAAGCCCTGCCACATCGTATTTATTAAATGTCAATGGGTTACTAAGGTTGTTTTCTGTAAAAACATCGCTTTCCAATTCGGTCACTGCCACAAGAGAATATGTTCCGGGCAGCGAGAAATCGGCGTTGCCCACCGTTAATTCAACGGTTTGCGACGGTTGCAACATTCCCTGATACACGTTAAACATATTCTGGTTGTGCGCTCCACGAATCCGCACCCTGACAGGAACGTTCATAACCGGCTGTGTATCGTTATTTTTTATTCTTACCACCACCGGAGTGCTCCCGGTCAGACACGAGTTCCATTTTGGTGACAGTATTTCTTCGGCGGCCACATCGGGTGCTGAGGCATCGGTAATGTACACATCATCAATGTGCCAAGTGGAATAGGTTCCGGCCTGATTGCCATCCATGGCAAGGAAACCAATGCGGATTTCGGCACCCGCGTAACTTCCCAGGTTTATGGTGAACGGTTGCATTTTGGTTGACAGCGGGTTCGACAGCCCAAACACCATCAGTTCGGTGAAGTTGGTGTTTCCCACTTGAACCATAACTTTGAAAAAGTCTTGTGCCCCGAAAATGGGATCTTCGGGTTCGTTGTGAATCAGGGTCATAGCTGCCGTAAAACTCAGCTGGGCATTTTCGGTGGCCACGAACGAGGGTGTCAGAAGCCACGCCCTTTTGTCGGTTTGGTTTATCTGAACGCAGGCAGCATGGTTATACAACGTGGTAGAATGAAACCACGAAGCCTCCTCCAGTACCGGGGTTCCTTCGCCATTTCCTTCCGACCATCCGAAGTAAGTTGTTCCAATGTCATATCCCAAATAATTGTCGAAACGGTTAAAAATGGGCAGTGTTTGCGCCTGGGCAAGCAGGTGTGGAACAGCTACGGTTGCCACAACAATGAATGTAAAGAATTTTCTCATACGATTATCGTTTTATTTCATGAAACAGTGATTTTGTTTTTGAACAGCTAATTTAGCAAATATATAGCAACTCAATTTTTATTTTCTGCGATTTTTTTGTGAACAATACAATAACCCTCTGTGATATAGTCTAAAAAACAAACGCTGAATAGCCCCCTTTTCCTGAACTCAAAAGAAATTTGTCTTATTATTTTAAGTCAACGCCCTTTGATTAACAGAACGTTACTTTTTTGTTTCAAAAAAAAGCAGATTTTTCGCATCACTATTTTGCAGGAACAAAAAAAAACCTCTACTTTTGTCGCCGGAGAGATGGCAGAGTGGTCGATTGCGGCGGTCTTGAAAACCGTTGAACTTCACGGTTCCGGGGGTTCGAATCCCTCTCTCTCCGCCAGAAAGACTGATAATCAGCAAAATAGCAAATCAACGCACACTTTAACACGGTGTGCGTTTTTTGTTGTTCATGAAAAGCAGTGAAAATAGCCTCCCAAAAAACGATTTTGAAATTTTAATCCGTATTTTTAAGCCTCAAAACGCTATACCATGGGAACAATCATTAGTCAAAATCCCTATTCGGGCCGGATAATAGAAAAGTACACTCTTTTTACGGAACACAAAATTGAGAAAGCACTGGAAGAAAGCTATGCGGCGCAAAAAAAATGGTCGCTTACGGATTTTAAATCAAGGGAAGAACTGTTTTTACGGTTAGCCGCCAAATTACGTGAACAAAAATCACTACTTGCCTTGCTCATTACCAGCGAAATGGGAAAAGTGCTCCGTGAAGCCGGGGCCGAAGTCGAGAAATGTGCCTGGGTGTGTGAATATTACGCTCAAAACGCCGAAGAATTTCTGGCTCCCCAAAAAATAGAAACCAACTACAGCCACTCGTTTGTGGCCTACAACCCGTTGGGAACCGTTTTGGCCATAATGCCCTGGAATTTTCCTTTCTGGCAGGTTTTTCGTGCGGCTGCCCCTATAATCATGGCTGGAAACACTATGATTCTAAAACACGCCAGCAACGTAAGCGGATGTGCCCTGGCCATTGAACGATTGTTTTCAGAATCGGGATTCGAAAAAGGAATGTTTACCACCATTCTAGTAAAAGGCAGCGAAGCCTCAAAACTAATTGACGACAAACGAATTGCCGCCGTAACCATTACCGGAAGCACGCCCGCGGGAATAGCTGTCGCAACCGCTGCCGGACGAAACCTGAAAAAATCAGTGCTGGAATTGGGCGGAAGCGACCCCTACATTATACTTGCCGACGCCGATATTGACCTTGCTGTAGAAAAATGTGTGGCCGGAAGGCTATTGAATGCCGGACAAAGTTGCATTGGAGCCAAACGTTTCATTGTTGTTAAGGAAGTGTATGACCGATTTGTAGCACAGTTTTTAACTAAATTGAGCATGGCAATCACCGGTGATCCGGCCAATCCGGCAACCACGTATGGCCCGCTGGCAAACCTTGGTTTTCGTGACGAACTTCACCAACAGGTTCTGGCTTCTGTTTCGAAAGGAGCCAAAATCCTGACCGGAGGGACAATAATCGACCCGCACCTGCCATTGTACCCCCCTACCCTTCTTGTAAACGTGGCTTCTGGCATGCCAGCTTATGACGAAGAGTTGTTTGGGCCGGTTGCTTCGGTAATAGAGGCTGCCAGTGAAACTGAGGCCATAAGAATTGCCAACGATACGGAGTTTGGACTTGGTGCTGCCGTCTTTACACAGGATATCGACAAAGGAACCTACATCGCTCAAAATCAACTTGAAGCAGGCTGTTGCTTTGTTAACGATTTTGTTAAATCCGATCCCCGTCTGCCCTTTGGTGGTATTAAGTTGAGTGGGTTTGGACGCGAATTGTCCTTGTGGGGAATTCGTGAATTTACGAATATTAAAACAGTAGCTGTGAAATAATTTGATGCCATTTTTATATCTTTGGGGTTTGACATCCATCCCTCTTCCCGGGAAAAACTACCAAAACATTCATTTATAGTTTCTTAAATAATAGTACAAGGGATATGAAGAAGCGACAACGAAGGCTGCAAACAAAATTACAGGTACCCATTCTGATTACATCAATTCTGGTTTTCGGTTTTTCTATTGCTTTTGTAGCATTCAAAACACACCAGCTTGCTGTAGCCGATGCTAAAACAATAGTAAACACCACAGCACGCGAATACGCTAATCTTGTTACATCGGCACTTGAACAGTATCTCAATATCAGCAGAACATTCGCGCAGACGTTGTCCGGTTATCTCGAAAAAAATGACGAAAACGTGATTGATTTAACCCTTTTGACCCTTCAAAAGTCCATTGAAAAATTTCCGGAAATCTATGCTACCTGGGTTAGTTACGAACTCAGGGCTATTGACCCAGGTTGGACTAATCCATACGGCAGGCGAAGAATTATCCTGTTCCGGGATGGGAATTCATTAGCTTCGAAAGACGAAAAATTAGACCTTAACGGCGACAACCTTAACGGGGTTTACTATTTCACAAAAACCAACAAACACGAAGTTGTTACTGATCCGTACTATTTTTCATACAGTGGCAGCGAAGCCGATCAGATACTGGAAACCAGCATTTGTATACCCCTGTTAAAAGGCTCAGAATTCCTCGGATTAGCCGGTGTTGATATTTCGTTGGAACGCTTTGGTGCTGTAATTGATGCCATAAAACCATTCACCGGTTCTGAAGCCATGCTTTTAGCAAACAATGGTCAGATTGTAGCCTTTTTCAACAAAAAATACATTGGGAAAATCTATACTGATTTAAATAAGACGGACAACGAGAAATACCAGGTTATAGAGAATGTGAAAAATGGTGTCAGCTTCAATTATGAAACAACACTTGGTAACAAACCGTTTTATGTTACCTATGTTCCCATTGTTTTGGGAGATTCTAAAACACCTTGGTCCCTTCAAATTGCTGCCCCACTCGATGTCATCCTGGAACGGTCGAGCCAAAATTTCCGGCTGGCGTTGATTATCGGGTTTATTGGCTTGGTAATTTTAAGCCTTTTAATTTGGTACATTGCCCACAGCATCATACTCCCAATAAAAGAGACAACGCACGTCCTTAAAATTATAGCCGAAGGAAACCTGAGTAAAGTTGCAAGGCTTGAAGTCACATCCGGGGATGAAATTGAAACCATGTCAAACTCTCTTAACTTGCTAATTGACAGTCTAAAACAAACTGCTGTGTTTGCAAAGGATATAGGTCAAGGCAAACTCGACTCGCACTACAACCTGTTGAGCCGAAACGATGAAATTGGAAACGCCCTGATAGAAATGCAAAAAAGCCTGCAAAAAGCAGCCGAAGAAGATCGCTTACGCCGTATAGAAGACGAAAAACAGAACTGGGTATCAAGGGGTATAGCCCTTTTTGGGGATATCCTGCGACAGGACGACATTTCTATTGATGAACTTACCTTTAAAATAGTATCAAACCTTGTAAAATACGTTGATGTTCAGCAGGGTTGCATATACATTGTGAATGACAAGGAGCAACAACATGGTTATGGCGATGTTTACTACGAGATGAAAGCCGCCGTTGCCTTTGACCGTCGAAAACTGATGAAAGACAAAGTTTACGTAGGCGAAGGAATGGTAGGGCGATGTGCCCATGAAAAACTCACCATTTACATGGTTGATGTTCCCCAAGACTACGTACACATAACAAGCGGACTGGGAGAAGCTGAACCCGGTAGCATTCTGCTGGTTCCACTGATGCTTAACCAGCAGGTTTTTGGTGTTTTGGAAATGGTGTCGTTTAAACCAATTGCGGAACACAAGATTTCCTTTGTCGAAAAAATTGCCGAAAGCATAGCAGGTACCCTGTCGAGTGCAAAAATTAACGAACGTACAAAAGAGTTGCTTATTAAATCGCAGAAACAGAGGGAAGAATTGGCTTCGCAGGAAGAAGAAATGCGCCAAAACCTGGAAGAATTGCAGGCAACCCAGGAAGACGCCTCTCGTCGCGAGGCTGAAATGCGTTCATTATGGAAAGTATTTAGCTACATAGCATTGATAATTGAATACGATACCGAATTCAAAGTTTTAACTGTCAATGACAAATGCCAGGAATTTTTTGGTGACAGCGTCGAAAACCTTGTTGGGATGACGCATCAGTCACTGGGTTTTGTAGAGGATCGGGATACGGTCGAACATGCTACTTTCATCCGGCGTGTGAAACAAGGAATGGTCGTTCAGCGCCGGGCGAATTTAGTAAACCGTGCTGGGAACCGGTGGTTACAGGAAACCTATGCCCCCCTTTACGATCACGACGGGAATGTTACGCGCTATGTGTCGGTATCCTTGGATGTTACCATTCTGGTTGACCTTGAAAAACGAAAATAAAAATCATAAAAAAACGCTGGAACTTCCGGCGTTTTATTTTTGATTCAAAGCTGAATGAATCCATTCTAATATTCGTCTTCGTTGAAGAAAAAATCTTCTTTGCTGGGATAATCAGGCCAAATATCCTCGATACTTTCATACACTTCGCCTTCTTCCTCCTGTTTTGTGCACCCCATAATGGCCACAAAAATCAACCACTGATTATCAA
>JBBISE010000147.1:0-9235 GCA_037441445.1 Salinivirgaceae bacterium | reverse complement strand
TTTAAATCAAAGCAAGATTGTTTTAACCAACAACCTTATGAAACTTGACAATTAGATGTAATAATCTCTTTCAACTCGGCTACCGAGGGTACTTTCCCCGAAAAAATCAGTTTCTCATTGATTATAAGCGCGGGTGTGCGCATGACGCCATAGTTCATTATTTTTACAATATCCTCTTCTTTTTGGACATTGGCAGAAACCCCCAATTCCTCAACTGCCTGACGGGTTGCTTTTTCAAGGGTTTTGCATTTTGGGCATCCTGGGCCTAATACTTTAATTTCCATTGTGTTTACTATTTAAGTTTAACTCCCGTTCGTAATTCGTAAAATGACGAACAACCGTTTCAAAAAAATCAAATCCTAAGAAATTGTGCAAAAAGTTCTTGTGCCTCTTTCCAGGCTTCGCGGTTAATACAGTATTTAACCCTTGGTAATTCGGTTTCTCCCTGAATCAGACCTGCACTTTTCAACTCCTTTAAATGCTGCGACATGGTTGACTTTGCTATGGGCAGTATTTCAGTAAGGTCACCACTGTAACAACAGCTTTGGTTTGCCAATAAGTCAAGGACATACATTCTTACCGGATGTCCCATAGCTTTGGCATATCGTGCCATGCGTTTATGTTTTTCGGATATGATTTCAATTTTTGCCATTGTTCGTAATTTGACGAACAAATGTAATGCCTTTTTTAAAATGGACAAAAAATAATCCTAAAAAAGTCATTTCTTTTCATAGCTGTTTTTCCCAAATATCCTTATTTTTGAACCCGTTAACCCAAACTTAAAAACTATGCAAACAAGGCTAAATCCAATTGGTCAATCCGAGAGAATCGGGTTGATAGATGCCCTGCGCGGCCTTGCCATTTTTGGTATCCTGATGGTCAACATGCCGTTGATGTTCCAACCCATGTCGCAAATGATGCTGGGAGCATCTGAAAACGCTTCCGTTCTACAAATCATTTCCGAGTCGTTCATTAAATTCTTTTTCGAAGGAAAATTTTACGTCCTCTTTTCATTTCTATTCGGTTACGGTTTCTGGATTTTCCTGAGCAAACCAACCACTGATGGCCAGAGCATTGTTCCTGTATATCGGCGCAGGGTCTTTTTCCTGCTGTTGTTCGGAATCGGGCACATTACTCTTCTTTGGGCAGGTGACATTTTGTTTTTTACGCCTTGTTTGGATTTGTCTTGATTTTATTCCGCAAATCCAGCGATAAAAAAGCATTTCGTTGGGCAATCGTGTTTATCATGCTTCCGATTGTTCTTAACAGTCTGATGTTGGGAATGTTTTCTTTAGCATCCTTGTCTCCGGAAGCAAAAGCAGGCATGGATGCTGGAATTCAACAAAGCATTGAGGGTATAAGACAGTTGGTTGAAAAAAGCACTTTAGCGTACACACAGGGCTCGTATGCAGATACTATCATGGCAAGAATTGAGGAGTGGTCGGCCTTGCTGCCTGGTCTCTTCTTCTTCTATCCTGTTGTATTGGGAATGTTCATCATTGGAATGCTGGCGGCACGCAGAAAGCTGATAGCCAACTATCAGGACAATCTTTCTTTGTACAGGAAATTGTTCTGGACCGGCTTAGTTGTTGGATTAATTGCCAATACATCTTACTCGATTGCCTTCAGAAACGCAACAATGTCCATCCCTGACGAATGGTCATTTCTTTCTACAACATCGCATATCATTGGCGGTATTTCGTTCGGAATGATGTATGTTTCTGCTATTGTCCTGTTGTTTGCGAAAGGGAGACAAGGATTTTTCACAAAATTTCTGGCTCCGGTTGGCCGTATGGCGTTAACCAATTATCTGTCGCATTCTATCATTACAGCTATTTTATTTTTGCCTTTCGGGTTTGGACTTTTCGGAAAAATCGAAGTTTGGCAGGGAATCATTCTTACAGTGATAATTTTCGGATTGCAAATTCTCTTTAGCCGCTTTTGGCTGAGCCGATTTCATTACGGTCCGCTTGAATGGTTGTGGCGCACATTGACGTATGCAAAAATTCAACCTTTCAGCAAAAACCGGAAAAATCAGTAACTTTGCCGACCTAATACAAACAAATACACACAATGAGCAAAAAAGAACCCAACGTTAGTAAAAATAAAACTGCCGGGAGGAAAATCAACTCTGATGGGGCAAAATCGTACCTTTTCTATCTCTATTTTGGATTCCTGACCCTTGTTTTTCCATTGGTACACTACAGTAAAATCCTGGACATTGTAATGATGCCCCGGTTGTTCTCCCTTTCCCTTTTCATGACCGTTTTTGGCGTGCTTTTCTTTTTCTGGATCCGAAAACGCCCTGAAGCTCTGTCGGTGCTACGGAATAAACTATTTTTTCTTTTTGGTCTTTGGATTCTATTCTCGATTGTAAGTTTGTTGCTCAGTTCCAACCCCGTTGAAGGAATATTTGACGTACTTAAAACTATTTTCCTGACAATCCTTGTTCTTTGGACAGTGATACTGGTGCAATCTGAACCCGATGGTGTCGATAAAATGACCCGATTTGTTGTAATGGCAGGACTGATAATCACCGTAATAGCCTTTTGGCAATATTTTACAGAAGTATTCAAATCGGGTGAGAAATTTTTCGACGAATATGGCCGCCAAACACCCATAATCTACAAAGTTCGTGGGTTGATGGCTCATAAAAACCTGTTGTCCATTGCCTTAGGACTTATTTTGCCTTTTGCACTTTATGGAATACTAAAACTGAAGGAAATCTGGAAATATCTTGCAATTGAATGCTCCCTATCGATACTAGTTCTCATTATTCTATTACAAACCCGTGCTGTGTGGGTGGGAACCATGGCCGCCGTGGGAGTTGCCATTTTGGTATTGATGTTTTTGGGTAAAAAGTTCGATATCCCCAGGCGTTGGCAAATTGCTATAATCGCGACAGGAATTGCCGGGATTTTGGGTGTTGCCAGCCTTATTTTTCTAAGTCAGGAAAAAAGCAACAACCAATATATTAAACAATTGCAAAGTATTGTAAATCCGCAATCGAAACAAAACATCCACCGTATAAACATCTGGAAAACCACGCTGGACATGATACCAGAAAAACCGGTGTTTGGTTACGGACCAGGAAACTGGAAACTGCATGCTCCAAAATTCCACAACGGACGTTTCACCGAAGAGATGGAGTTAAACTGGCAGCGCCCCCACAACGACTTTTTATGGGTAATGGCAGAAAAAGGAATCGTTGGATTTATTATTTACATTGGGATTTTTGCTCTGGTCTTCTATTTCCTGATTACTGTCATCAAAAACAGTATTGATTACCATGATAAAAGGCTGGCGTTGTTACTAATTTTCGGACTGACAATCTATTTAGGGTCCTCTTTCTTCGACTTCCCCTACGAAAGGGTTTTCCATCAGACGTATCTGGGATTAACGTTTGCCCTATCGCTGGTTCTTTTTGGGAAAACGCACGAAACAACCCCGCTTAAAGTTAATCCCATGATATCCATTATTCCTTTGTTTATTACCGTTTTTGGAATTGTATATGCAGGACAATGTATTGACCAGGAAAAACATTTGGTTTTGGCCCGTGAAAATTCGAACTACCTTAACAACGTTGCAAAATCCGGAAGGCAATTACCTGCCCAGGAAACGCAACGCCGGTGGAAAGCCGTTCTCGAAAATGCACAAAAGGCGCAAAAAACCTTAAAAAACCTTGATCCCCAGGCAAATCCTATAACATCTTATGAAGGGTTAGCCTATGTGAATATGGGCGATTTTAAAAATGGTATTAAAACGCTAAAAAAAGCGCATGAACAACACCCAGGAAACATAGGGGTACTGAACAACTTGGGGGCGGCCTATTTTAAACTCGAAAAATACGATGAAGCACTGGAATATCTCGAAAAATCGTACGACATATTTCCATCAAGGGATGCAGTAATCAACCTTTCGGCTGTTCTTTATAAAATGGAACGATACGAAGAAGCGTATGACATTATTTCAGCTTTCCCTGAGAAAGAAAGAACCGAAGTCATGAACAAAAATCTTCGGGCTATTGAGAAAATCCTTAAGAAGAAACAAAACAAAGAATAAAAATCCAATTTTCAACAAAAAACCGACTTCGAACAGATTGAGAGAAAAACGAATCGAAGTCGGTTTTTTGTAAGGTCATTTTGAATTACATTTCGCCAGAAGCCCTCAACCATGTTTGGGTTGAATAGAACCAACCAATGTAGCCGCGAACCATCAACTTCCCGTCTTCGACCCAGATTTTGGCATCGTAATAGGATTTTCTGTCCGGGGCAAACAACAATTGGTCTCCAACCCACTCGTTACCATCTTTCTTTAATCCATTGATTATTTGCATACCTATTACTTTCTTTCCGTTAAAAGGCTCAGGACAATTTTCACAAATCCGTTCCTCTGGTTTTTCGTAACCAAACAACTTGATGATGGTTCCGTATAGCTTTCCATCGGGCCCGATTTGAATTTTCACCAGCGATTTTTCCTTGCCCGTTTCATGGTCAACGGTTTTCCAAATGCCCTCGACCGAATTTTGGGCAAACAACATATTACCGGCCACCAGCGCGATAATCAGTGTAATAAAACTCCTTTTTCTCATGTGCTTAGATTTTTATCATTTCAATGCCCGATAAAGCAACTCAACCGGATGAAGGGCTTTTCTGCCTGTTCCGTCTAAAATTTGTTGACGACAACTGGTACCGTTGGCAGCCACGTCAATTGATTTATCGGTTGCACGAATTTCGGGAAAAAGATTCAATTCTCCAATTTTCATTGACAATTCGTAGTGTTCTTTTTCATAACCAAAAGCTCCGGCCATACCGCAACACCCCGATCGTATCTCCTGCACGCTGTAATTTCTGGGTATTTGGAGCATTTGAACCGTAGGTTTTGAGGTTACAAGCGCCTTTTGTTGGCAATGGGTGTGGAGTTTAATCGTTTTTTGGTTTTCTGTAAATTGGTTTTGGGATATTTTCCCCTTTGCAAACTCGCTGACAATAAATTCATCGATCAAAAGACAGTTTTTGGCCAAGACACGGGCTTTTTGCTGCCAATCGCCACGCAGGAGCTCGGGATATTCATCGCGAAAGCTGAGGATTGCAGAGGGTTCAACACCAATCAAGGGCGTGCATTCTGATATTCTGTTTTCAAAAAGTTCGACCTGCTTGCGCGCAATTTTTTCAGCCTTTCGCAAATAACCTTTGCTAATCAGAGCCCTGCCACTTTGCGGATGCCTGATGTTTTTTACCTTGTAGCCCAATTTTAATAAAAGTCCAAGTGCGGCAACACCGGTATCAACCTCGGTATGGTTTGTAAACTCATCAACAAACAAATAAACCGTTCCCTTTTCTCCCCCTAGATTTTTTCGCACAGACCGCGAAATCTGACGAAGTGTTTCGGGCGAAGCCTTTGGAAGACTGCGTTGTTTGGCAACCCCAAGAATACGTTTTGCTATGGATGCAAAAAAACGTTGTTGTGTAAAAAAGTTGGAAACTGGGGGAACAACAGACATAATCTTGTTTATCAGACTTGCATGAGCAAAAAAACGAGTCCGGAGCGACACCCCAAACGCATCGTGGTAGTGTTGGAGAAATTCGGCCTTGAACCGGGCCATATCAATATTCGATGGACATTCCGATTTACATGCCTTGCATGAGATGCACAAATCTAAAATTGAGAACAATTCAGGGTGTGCAAACGGGTTTTCCTTGGTCGAATGTGTCAGAAATTCCCTTAGTAAATTAGCTCGCCCTCGGGTCGAAGCCGATTCATCCATTGTGGCCATATAGGTGGGGCACATGGTTCCCGATTGTGTATTTGGACGGCGACAATCGGCTGAACCATTGCATTTCTCAATGGCACGTAGAATTCCATGCTGCGCTGAAAAATCAAAAAATGTAGAAATTTCTTTTGTTTCCTGACCTTCCGAATACCTCAAAGATGCGTCCATAGCCACGGGGTTTACAATTTTTCCCGGATTAAAAATGCCTTTGGGGTCAAATGCCTTCTTTACTTGCTCTAGAAAGGAATAGCATTCCTCTCCGATTACAATGCGGATAAATTCGCTTCGAAGCCTTCCATCGCCATGCTCGCCACTTATGGAACCGTTGTATTTTTTTACCAAATGGGCTATTTCGGTTGCAATTTTCCGGAATCGCTCCCTATCACTTTTCTCCTTTAGGTTTAAAACTGGTCGTAAATGGATTTCGCCACTACCGATGTGAGCATGGAAAACACATTCCATAGCATTGTTTTCCAATATCTTTTTTAATTCACAAATATATTCAGGCAGCTTTTCAACGCTCACGGCAGTATCCTCGATAACGGTAACGGGTTTCCCGTCGCCCTCAATATTGGACAGTACTCCTAAGCCTGATTTCCGTAGCGCCCAAACCTTGGCCACATCGACACCAATAACTACCGGAAAATGGTAGCCCATGCGCTCTTTTTGAAAATGTTGTATCAGATTTTGGATATCTGTAGTTACTTCCTGTTCGCTTTTTCGTGCAAATTCAATAATCAGAATCGCATTGGGGTTTCCTTTAAGAAAGAAGCTATTCCTTTCTTGTTCCGGATTTTGCCTTGCTGCTGCCAGTATTTTGTTGTCCATTAGTTCAACGGCACCCGGATTATGCTGTAATGCTATCAGGTTTGCCCGAATAGCCTCTTCAAGTGATTCAAAGTGAACACACAACAAACCAACATGTGGATTTGGCAAAGAAACCAAATTTAGCTTCAACGCTGTAGCAATTGCTAGAGTTCCTTCACTTCCGGCGAGAAGCTGGCACAGGTTAAACTCTTTTCCATCAGGGTGAAAGGGCTTGCTGTTTGCTAGGGAATCTAAAGCATAACCGGTATTTCGACGATACAATTTTGGATCAGGAAATTCTTTCTGGATGCTATTTCTGTTTTCTTTTGGCTTTAAAATTTCTTCTAGGCATCGGTATATATCACCTTCATGATTCGGAAGTGTTGGTTTTCTTTCCAGCTCTTTACCTTCCAGAGATTTAAAAGTAGCCTCGCTCCCATTACTTAAAATCACGGAAGCCTCAAGCAAATGCTCGCGGGTGGTTTTATATATTATTGAATGTGACCCACAACTGTTATTTCCAACCATTCCGCCAATGGTACACCTCGACGATGTGGATGTTTCAGGTCCAAAAAACAAACCGTGGGGTTTCAAAAATCGGTTAAGTTCATCCAAAATAACGCCTGGTTCGACCCTAACCCACTTATCCTCAACATTAACTTCAATAATTTTAGTTAGGTGCCGGGAAATATCCATGACCAAACCGTTTCCAACAACCTGACCCGCCAGGGAAGTGCCGGCGCCACGGGTTATCAGGGGAATTTGGTTTTCATAGCAAAATTGAACAATAAATTGAATGTCCTTTGAATTTTTGGGAAATACAATTCCACGCGGGATTTCACGATAAACAGAAGCATCAGTGGCAAATAACTTTCTGGATGTATCATCCAGCAGTACTTCCCCCTCAATTCGATCTCTTAGGGAATATAGAGAATACTCAACCATAATACTATTTCAAATCAATTAATGAAAGAAATGCAAACTTACAAAAATTGATTTGCTTTGGGCAATTATTCCCGATTTCTTGTTAGAATTCGTGCAATAACAATGGTATCAATAGGTTGGCGGGAAAAACTGATGGCCGGATAGTTGTGCTTTGAAGCATACAAGTTCCCTTTACCATTAACATGAAAAAAGTCAATAAAATTGGGTTCCTTCCATCGCTTTTCTAAAATTTCAAGATCATAATCCGGATTCAAATCCTGCCGGGGTACAATGGATGGAAAAACAAACAAATCGCCTTCTTTTGGTCGAGATGATGACCTGTGATATTGCGACATTCCATGGTTGATAGAATAATATTGCCATCCCCAGTGGCCGGCTGTCCATACTTTTACGGAATCTTTAATGGATATTTCGTTTGCCATAACCCGATAATAATTGGAAAACCGAACATCCGAAAAAGAGATGATTAAATTGACAACTATAAAAACAAACAGAACAGCATATCTCGATAATAAAGGCATCCTAGTCACATAAGGGTCTAATAATAGCAAAATAAATGGGATTAATAATAAAAGATGACGTGTAGCATAGAAAGGAGCCCATCCTAAAATAAACAGCCCCAGACCACCGATTACAATATAAATCAGAAATCTGGAACTACAATAAATTTTATTGGTAACATAATTTCTGTAATCATGGTAGAACATTTTGAAAACCATGAATAGAATAGTAAGGCCTAAAACCAGAAACCCATATTTAACAAATGCATTTAATAACTGAATAGAAAATAATTCAAAAAAAGCCATAACCGGTAAAACCAATACAGAGGCTAAAACTAAATAAAAGAGAAATTTAAATATCGTACCATGAAAAAAATAAACAAAGAGAATGGCAAAAAATGAAACTGCACCTAAAGTGGAAATATAGCTATAAATACTGTTTAATGTTAAAGAAAAACCGGAACGCGATGAGATATGAAAACCTTGAAATTCATTGTAATTCCATACAGACCAGACAAGTAAAAAGAAAATTGGAATTATTAAATAAAGAAGCTTTTCTTTCTTTTTATGTACAAAGGTTATGAGAACATACACTACCATAAGCGGCAAGATGGTGTATTTAATGAATAGTCCGGCGGTCAAAAATAGGGTTGCAACAAAGTAATTCGCGTTTTTCTCTGAAATCAAAAAATAGGAAAAACCAAGTATTACCATCAACAAAGGCACATCAACCATTACATTCTGGTTAACAATAAACCCAACATTAAAACCAAAAAAAAGCAACAAAGTAACTTGTGATTTTGCCCGAATTTTTATCAAAATCTGAAGAAATAAAAAAAGGCAGAAAAAGGAAAATATTGCCATGAGCAAATGGAATGATAATTCAGAGAAACCAAATATATTTCCCCACCCAGCTAAGGCATAAAAAAACAAAGGGGGTTGATTATGAGTATAAAAGGGTGACAAATCCTGATCCCAATTAACAAGGCCACTCATAGGTCGAAGTGGATTATCAAGAATGTATTTTGCCGATTCTATGTGAAAAGTGTCATCAATATGAAAGGCTTTCTGGAAGTTGATGTAAGTAACAACCGACCAAACAACAAACAGAATTACATACCTTGTACTTCTACACATATTGAAAAATTATCAACCAAAAAAAGGGCTACCCAAACCGGATAGCCCTTGAAGATCGGCGGCGACCTGCTCT
>JBBISE010000146.1:0-9288 GCA_037441445.1 Salinivirgaceae bacterium | reverse complement strand
ATTATTGGCTATGGAAATATGAATTTTTGGGTGACCCAACGCACAAAACAGGACACTTTTGTTCAGTTTCATATTTGTCCTCCATTTAAGGGTTTTTAACTCAGGACAAAAATAGGGGGTTGGCCTGTCATTGGCTTGATGACAATTGCTATCGTGTTGACTTAAATTGCTATTCTGAAGTTTCCGGGAGCGATATTCCGAAGCTGACACCTGAAATTAGTATTTAAAATTGCGCGAGAAGATGGAAATGTCTGAAAATCAGCACTTAAAGGCAATTTGGCTAATACTTTCGCTTTTGTTTGCAATAATGAGGTTTGCAGCCTTTTCAATTCTAACCCGCAAAATAAACTGGAATGGGGTTTCTCCCACCATGGATTGAAAAATGCGGCTGAAATGGAATTTTGAGAAGTTGGCCACCGAAGCCAGTTCTTCTAACGTCATGGGCTTATCGAGGTTTAACTCGATATAGTCGAATGTTTTGTTTATTCGGGGGATGTATTCGGTTTGTTGGGGGGTGAGTTCGTTCATGTTTTTATGGGTTTGTATTTCAATATCAGTTAGGCAAGAAAAAATGCTTCGACTACGCTCAGCATGACCGGAGTTGTCGCCCTGAGCGTAGTCGAAGGGTCTTAATAGCCAATGCATTACGAAACGTGTCATTGATAGCGCAGTGAAGGATCTCGTTTGGGAATCTTAATTCAATCCTAATTTTTCACCACAATCTTCACCACCTCCGAATGCCGTTTCTCCGTCAGTTTCACGAAATAAATGCCGTGTTGCAAATCTGAAATGTCCAACAAATGTTGGTGATTTTTAATTTCACCATACGATAAAAGCTGGCCGAAAATGTTATAAACAGCCACAGTGTGACCTTTATAGCCGTCGATATTAAGAATTCCGGTGGCCGGATTGGGATAAACCAGTTTAGTTTTATCAATGGTAAGATTCTCTGTATCAATAGAAACATTAGGGTCTCGCACCAATTGAATTTCCAACGATTGGTTTTCAGGAACCTGAATGGTTCCAGTGGCGCTGAAATAGCCATGTCGGGTAACCGAATAGGCCAACGTTCCGGCATTTACCGGAATCCAGGCTGTGCCGGCAGTGTCGGTGGCCACGGCGCCAGAACCCTGCACGCTGATAATGGCGTTTTTCAACAGTGCTTGAGTTTCGCTGTTCCTGACAGTGAAGGTAAACCCATGAAAAGGTTTTGACTTTCTGACATTTGTATAGACTTTATAGCTGCCGGGAGGAAAATTGACGGTATGTCCCGATGGGTCAGAAACGCTAATGGAATCGCCGGCAAAATAGTCGTACCATGTGCCTGCGTGCTGAAAGCCGGGAGCCATGTCGAAACCGGTAACGCCCATGTTGGCTGCAATGACAACATTCATGGAGCTATGCGCTATCCACATTCTTTTCCCAAGTCCGTCAAGGTCGTGCGTAAAGGTTCCGTTGCGGAAGGCTTCGCTTTTCTGAAGCTCAATCATGGCTGCTGTAACACGGAAAAGCTTTTTACGGTTGGGCTGCAAGTCATAATCCCATCGTGGGGGCTTTGGCGAAGTACGGTCGCCACCGTACATGATGGAATAGTCGTAGCCCAACTCGGCAAACTGCCACATCATTTTGGGACCGGGAACGCCAAACATCAGAACTTTGGCCATCTCCATGCGCTGCAGGGCTGTCAGTGTGTCGCGAATGTTGTAATCGCCACTGCTGTTACCAAAGCTTGTGGCTTCGTGCATCTGCCGTTCTTCGTCGTGGCTTTCCATGAAGGCAACGCAGTTGGGATAATTCCAGCCACGACTGGCATGGTGTGCCCAACTGAAATTGGAGTTGTTTTGATATCCCATTATTACTTCTTTGAACTGCGAATCCATGTTTCCCCACAACATCATGCCTGTATTTGCTAAAACTGTCTCCTCGTCGTTATTGGCAAAATGTTCTAAAATGACATAAGCGTTGGAATTGACGGATTTAACGTGATTGTAATAGTCGGTCAAAATGTTTATCCGGCTTTGATCGTAGGCACTCCAGGCACCAATATCGCTGCCGGAATTGTTTTGTGTCAGCCCTTTCGACAAATCGAAGCGGAAACCATCCACCTTGTATTCTGTCAGCCAATGTTCCAGCACTTGTTTGAAAAACGCCCGCGTGTGCGCACTTTCGTGATTAAAATCGTACCCCACACTGAACGGATGCGTTGCCGTTTGATTGAACCAGGGACTGTTAGGCATAGGTTGGCCGTGGTCGCCTGCATCGGGATTGAAGTACATCTGCAACATTGGATTCTGACCAAAGGCATGATTTGGAACAATATCCAAAATAACGGCTATGTTTCGTTTATGGCACTCGTCGATAAATTTTTTGTAGTCGTTTTTGGTTCCATAATATTTGTCGGTTGCAAAAAAGAAATTGGGCGCATATCCCCAGCTTTCGTTCCCGTCAAACTCCATAATGGGCATCAGTTCAATGGCATTTATCCCCAAACGTGCAAAATAATCCAACGAATCGGTTACATGTTTAATCCACTTAGAATCAACAAAATCACGAATCAAAAGCTCATAAATAACCAAATCCTGTTGTGTGGAATTTACGGCCGGAGGCGTAAACGAGGAAACCTCCCAACTGTATGGTGTTTGATTTGTTTGAAAAACACTTACAATTCCGGTTGTTTGGTCGTAGGGATATCGCTTCAGGTTTGGATAATTGGTTGTAGGAATCCAGGGATCGTTCCACGGGTCGAGAATTTTTTCGCAATACGCATCGGCAATTTTCAGGGTGCCATCAATCAGATACTGGTAAGCATATTCGGTTCCGGAAGTAAGCCCTGTCAATGTTATCCAAAAATATTTTCCGTCGGGTGTTTTCTTCATGTAGGTTTGGTCGGTGGGCTTCCAATTCGAGAAATCACCAACAACGAAGGCAAACTGCTTTAATCCGGCGGGATCGTAGAGAACTAAGGTAACTGATGTGTTGCCCAGGTAATTAACACCGGGTTTCATGCCTTCGGGAAGAGCCTCGACAACTACCGGACCGCGCATATACACCGAGACTGAATCGTAAACCGACTGCCCCGTGGCGTTTTGCGCTTTTGCCTTAATCCAATGCGTTCCGGGCGATAGTTCGTTGGGCATAATGGGATACGTAACAGAGGAAGTATTTTCGGAAAACACCTGATTGCCATCGAGATACAGCGTAATACTTTCATTTAACATAGCATCGACACAAACAGCGAGCGGTATGTTGGCGGGAACCAACGCGTTGCGTTTCGAGGGGCTGAGAATTTTTACATTTAGTTCATTTTCATAAACATCGACAAAAATGTCAGAGCCATCGGCATTTTTCCCTTCACGGTAATTGGTTCCCGAAACGGGAATGTCGCTCCGGAAAACCATGGCCACTTCCAGAATCTGTTCGGCTGCCGGAACGCCAAAATAGGACCTGATGGAAGCAATTTCGAGCTGATATAAATTTTCCTCGAGCCGTGTCAGTTTAGTTTCCGGTGTATTTTGTCCCCATGTGGTTTTCACATATTTCCAGTCGGTTGAACCGGTACTTTCTGTAGTAATTACACCCGTGTGGATGTAAACATCGCCCTCGTATCCCACTAATCCGCCATTACCCAGTTCGGCGTTAAAGAAAATGGTCAACGGGCTGTCGGCCAGGGGAAATGAGGGTAATGATGATACAACGCCCGTTTGTGTTCCACAAGTAACGGTGTAACCTACAGTATAACTGTAGTTTGCATTTCCATTGTTGTTTATTTTTAAGGTCAGAAAATCAACATCGTTGTCGGCCAATGAAGCCTGATTCGAAGTAAAAACATAGTAGGAAATCTCGGTATCATCGGAAAAACCGGGGATAGTTGCACTATAATTCTGAGCACCCACGGACGTTAACTCCACTATAGATGATGTTGTCCAATTGTCTGAACTGTATCGAAGAAAACCAAATTCGCCACTACTTAAGGATTGTGACATTGAAGCCGTAACAACAACACTTTGACCAGACTGTACAACATAATTATCCTGCGTAACTTGTTCTATATTGACGGGTTGATAATTCGTTTCCAAAATAGAAATATCGTTGTTAGCCGAACTATTTTTACCAATGATAAACGTGTAGTATTTTCCCTGACTAACAGGAACCTCGAGGTCGCGATCCCAACCCCCGGAAGTGTAAATAAAGGCAGCATTACCACCGGTCAGTCGGGCGTTTACAGTGCGGGCAAAGTTTGTTGTGCTTCCCACCCACTTTGGCGACCATATGGCCGGAGCTGTGGTGAACAAAAATTTCGCGTTTTCCTTGGAAACTGTGGCAAGCAAAGGCTGGGTTGCCATGACAACGTTCCTGTCAGCCATTGTGGCATCGACAAAGGATGTGTTTGTTGCTGTTGTGATATCGCCGAACCAGTTGGCAGGTTGGGAGAAAGTTTTCAGGGAAAAGAGGCTAAGAATTAGCAGGATGTAGATGAATTGATTTCTCATGTGTTTAGTTTTTCTTAATGATTATCAGCAATTTGAACCCCTTCGGGGTTCTAAAAATATTTGCCCCGAGTTTCACTTGGGGCTATTGATATTCAACCCATTCGGGGTTGTGATATTCTTTTAAAATATAAAAAATATCATCGTAATTGTCATAATATCAATATTTTCTGACGTAAAACAAACCTTTCGGTTCTCAGCTCAACATAATACACCCCACAAACAAGACCGGAAACATCAACCCGATAACCACGGTACGGCCCCCCCATCGTTTGTCCCTGACCGTTGTATATGGTTATTGTCCACTCTCTTACATATTCAGGCAAATCAATGGTCAGATAATCAACGGCCGGATTTGGATAAAACCGAAGGCTTGAAAGTTCGGCCTCGTTGTCGGAAATGCCTACATTCGATTCAAACGCAAAATTTGCCTTGTAGCTGGCTCCGGAATTATCGTCAGTAAGAGTTAAAACGGTTGTTTGAACGCCAATTTTATAGTGCAAGGCAAAGTAGGTTTCCAAAGAATAGCTTCCGTTGGATAATCCTTGAGAAATAGTGATTGTTTGAGCAATATCTTCCCATATTTGCTGACCTTCATCGGTAAGGTTTTCTTTCCATGGCAGGCTGATTGATGTAAAATCGCCGGGCGTTTCGGAGCTCTTATAAACCCTGTAATACATTGTAACTCCTGTAACATCATAATCGCCTGTCTTATAAGATTTTAAACTTCCACCCTTCAACGTCAACGGAACAGTTTCGTTGAAAGTTCCCAGATTTGAACCATGGAAAGTGGTTCCGGCAACTGAATTCACATTGGTTTCCGAAATGAAAGCAATCCAGCGATCCATAACCAACACTGATCCCGAAATTGTGGCTTCTATGGTGTAGTTTGTCTGTCCGGAAATTTCTCCCTGCGCAGAAACACTAAATTCAAGGTTTGGGCCTGTCAACAACCAGTTTTCGGATTGATCAGAAACGCCCCACTGGTACGTTCCTGGGGCAACATCCATTGTTTTTGACCACGCATTTCCCGATGTATTTTCCATGTCAACGTGTGTCCATTCGTTGAAGGCTCCTTTTATTTTTACAAGGGTTACGGATGGGTTGTTGTTTGTAACCGTAAAAGTAACCGGAAAATATTGAATCTGCTCAACAACTGTCAAAACACCCGAAACATTCTCTCCTCCATTCCAGAAACCACCTCCGGTTTCGCTAAAACCACCGTAGTAAAAGTCGCCTGAGCTTAGTTGATAACGACTGGCATAGTAATAGGTTCCCGCCTGGGTTATTTCTCCGCCAATGGCTACTTTGTATTCCGGTTTTTGGGTAAATTCCGACACTCCGTTATATGTGGCCTGTTCCCAGCTTGTCCAGGTGTTGGGATTGCTGTCTTCGCTGCTAATACCAATCCAGACTGTTAGATTTTCATACCCGGTTTCGGTGTTTAATTCGGTATTTGTGACTTCAACCTGAGCGAAAGCGTCCACAGTTTCGCCAATTTCGATGGTTGCTGTGCCTGGAAACTGAAGATTGGCAAAGGTTATTGTAGGTTCGGTCGTGCCCGGTTGATTGTAAACAGCGTTGTAAACATTCTCGCCGGAGATTACAATATATTGGCGGTTATCTTGACCCAAAAGTTCTGCTGTCTGCCAATCTCCATTAATCCTAAATTTGAATTCCAACTCCTCTCCTGCCTCAAAAATTTGATTGGTCGTTTGTGTATAAATGTTATTCTGTCCGGCTGTCATAGCTCCGCTACCGGAGTATTCGTTATAATTCCCACCAACATCCACATAATCCGATGACGGATTAAAATAACCGCCATTAATGGCCGGAGTCATGTCAACGTTGAATGTAACACTGTAGTAAACAGGCTGTTCAATGAGCTGTACGGAGGCTGTCCAAACCTTTTCCGTTTGATCTTCTGCTGTTACGGTATAGATTACGCTATTTGTAAAATCCTGGTAAACATCACTTTCCGGGCTTATGGTTGCGCCATCGGACACTGTTATGGCGGGTTGCAATGCCGTAACTGTGGTTCCAATAACCATGCGCACCAAAACGGTGGCGTTTTCGCTGTCAATGAGGGATTCGCCGATTTGATTTTCGATTTCGAAGGATAAAATTTCGGCAGCGCTACTCTGCTGCGTTATTTGGAATGTTGCCGTAAAAGGTCCATTCTCGGTTATGCCGGGAACGCCGGTTCCGGTAATGGTAAACAGAATTTTCAGGTTATAGGTTCCTGATGTTAAATTGTTTATAAGAGGAATCTCTTCGCCAAAACCCGACCAGGTTTGGTTTCCACCACCATCGTTGGTTGACCATCCTACAGCCCGAACCGTGTAGTTCTCCGGCTCTGTTTCCGTTGTTTTCCAAACTTTATAGTTGAATTGTGCGCCGGTTACGTCGCCGCCTTCGGCTTTCCATGTTTTAATGGCTGCACCTTTGAAGTAAAAAGCCGTAATGGCACCAAAATCCCTTTCATTGAATTGTGCGCCTTTTTCTGTCACATCGCTCTCAAGGCCACTATGCCAATAGGTTACCGTGGGTAAATTTACACCTTCGTCATCGCGCATTCCGTAATTTTGTGCTTTAGAGTTGTTGCTGATCCCCGCAAAAAGAAGAAGCATAAAAACGGAGATTATCGCAGTTCTGATCGTTGATGAATATTTCCTAATTTTCATAACGTAGATTTTTAAGGGTGATTTGATAAACAAAAATCCCTCGATTTTCCAAGAAAACCAAGGGATTCGAAAAATTATTTACTGATAACGAATTTGTGTAACGTTGTTTCATTGCCTTTCCGGACTTCGATAAAGAACACCCCATTGGGCAAGGATGATATATCGACTTTATTTTCAGTGGTTTCAATCAACAAAACACCCTGTAAGTCAAAGAAGCGAACCTTTTCAATCGACAATTGGCTCAATTTCAGAATATGAATAACATTGGTTGCAGGATTTGGATAAACCAGCACGTTTGTCGATAAGTCACTGTTCACAATTCCCACTCCGGAATCGTAGGCAAACGAAGCCTTGTAATTTTCTCCCGAATTGTTATCAACCAACGTATTAACCACAGTAATGTCACCTACCTGATAATAGGCTTCAAAATATACTTCAAGCAAATAAGTTCCTGTTGCCAAACCGGTTGTCAAGTTTGTGACCAAGGATGATTCCTGCCACACTTGCTGACCAACTTCAGGAAGATTTTCGTTCCACGGCAACTCAACCTCGAGATAATCGCCTGGCGTATTTCCCTGACGATAAACCCGATAGAACATTTTTGCCCCTAGTATATCGTGAATTCCTGATTTGAACGATTTCAAACCTGCTCCGTTAAGCGTTAACGGGTTGTCTGGGGTAAAGGCTCCCAAATCCGCATTATTGAAATCAGAACCCGAAACCGTAGTTGGCTGCGATGAACCCAGGGTGTAGATTATCCAACGATCAAGAATTTCGGCAGTTCCCGGATCTTCCGCAGGAATGGTGTAGGTTATTTGACCTGAAACCACTCCTTCTATACTCATGGTAAAGTTGAGATTTGCTCCTTCCACAAGCCAGTCTCCATCCTGATCGGTAACGCCCCATTCGTGAATTCCGGCCGGAACATCCAAGGTTATCACCCAAAGGTTATCGGCACTGTTTTCCATGGGAATATCAGACCAATCGGTAAAATTTCCACGAATTTTAACCTGCGTAACGCTCGTATTCTCATTCGTAACAGTAAATGTTACAGGGAAGTACTGTATTTCGTTGGCAACGATGAGCTGTCCTGAAATATTGGAAACACCATTCCAATAACCACCACCTGTTGGACTGTAACCGCCGTAAACAAAGTCGCCCGAATTCAATTGGAATCGACTTGCGTAATAGTAAGTTCCCTCCTCGGTTATGTCAGAACCTATGCTAACCATGTATTCCGGACGGTTGGTAAATGAACCTAAGCCAGAGTAAGGAGCCGGAACCCAATTCGTCCAGGTTGAAGGATTGGTGTTTTCGTTGTTTATTCCTATCCAAACAATCAAACCTTCTATTCCGTTGACAGGATCAACAGTGGCGTTCGTAACCGTAACTTGTGCATAAACATTGACCGATTGTCCGGTTTCAATGGTTGCAGAACCGGGGTAGTGTAAGTTGGCGAAGGTAATTTCGGGTGTGGCTGGTGGTGTACCGTGTGTATAAGTTGTCTGTCCGGTGATGTTGCCCAGTGAATCGAGGGAAAACTCAAGATTATCGCCTGTAAGCAACCATGAATTTTCTTGATTTGAGATTCCCCACTCGTGGCTGCCGGGCCGAACGTCAAAGGTTTTTGTCCACTGGTTGCCCTCGGTGTTTTCCATAGCCACAAGCGACCAGCCGTTGTACGAACCCATAATTTTTACGGTCGAAACTTCGCTGTCGTGGTTGGTAACGGTGAAGGTTACCGGATAGGTCAGAATGTCGCTCTCGATGTTCAGAATCCCGCTCACGTTGCTGGTTCCATTCCAGTAACCGCCGCCATCGGCACTGTAGCCTCCGTAAACATAGGCTTCATCGTTGAGTTTGAAACGGCTGGCAAAATAGTAAGTGCCGTCTTCCAGTTCGTCGGTTTCCAAAACATATTTATATTCGGGATTTTCATTTACGGTGCTTAACCCGTTCCAGGTTGCCGGTTGCCATTCGGCCCACAGCGATGGATCGGAATTGGTGTCGCTCAGTCCAATCCAAACCTGCAGGCCTTCTATTCCGCTTTCCGTAACGTTCCCATTCTCAACCACAATCTGCGCATAAACATCGACATTGGTGCCAGGCTCAACAGT
>JBBISE010000145.1:0-9430 GCA_037441445.1 Salinivirgaceae bacterium | reverse complement strand
TCGGCATGAAGTTCCATATGGCCGTAAACCGAAAAATTATAAACATATGAAACCCCCACGACTAATAAAAATAGACACACAAGAGCATGATTATGGAACAAACATCGAGTGATACCAACCCTGAAGGGGTTGAATAGTAATAACCCCGGGTGACAACCCGGGCAAGAAACCCCCCCTCTGTAATTGGAGCCCCGTAGGGGCTCAATGTCCAGATAATCAACATATAAAGAAGATATAAACATATGAAAACCTTGTTAAAAAAAACCGGAAAAATGGGTATCCTGGGGATAGCTTTATTTCTAACGGGTACCCTACATGCCCAAAATGGAGATATGATTTCTATTTCAGGCAAAATCAAAGACTCGAAAACAAAAAGTGACTTGTATTATGCAGCGGTGAGCGTCCCCAACACGGCCATTGCCACTGTTTCGAACAGTGAAGGGGAATTCACCCTTAAATTTGGCAAGTCGCTTAATGTTAACGAATTGGAATTTTCGCATTTGGGATACAAAAAGAAAACCATAGGATTAGACAAATTTACAAATAGAAATGTTGTTGTATTACTGGAACCTGCATCTATAACCCTGGATGAGATAACAATAAGGGCACTTAATGCGCAACAAATAATTATGGAAGCAATTCGCCAAATTCCGGCCAATTACGGAACCACCCCCATGATGATGACCGGGTTTTATCGCGAAACCATAAAACAACGCCGTGATTATATTTCCATTTCTGAAGCTGTTCTCGATATTTACAAAGCACCTTACAAACAAAATTCGGAGCATGACCGAATTAAACTTTTTAAGGCTCGTCAGGGAATAAACGTTCGAAAGGCCGACACATTGGGTGTTAAACTGCAAGGAGGCCCAAATATTTCGTTAATGCTCGATATTGCAAAGAATCCTCACATTCTTCTGTGCGAGCTACAGTACGACGTTTTTGAGTTCACCATTATTGATATGGTCAGTGTCAACAACAAACCCCAATACATAATTGGTTTCAAACAACGAAACGATATAGAAGAGCCTCTTTATCAAGGTCAGTTATATATCGATGCTCAAAATTATGCAATTACCCATGCTCAGTTTAGCCTCAACCTGGAGAATAAAGCCGATGCTGAAAAACTGTTTGTAAGGCGGAAGCCAATGGGCGTAAAATTCATACCAATAGCAACTTCCTACTACGTTAACTTTTCTGAAAGTAATGGGAAATATTATTTTAGTTATGCCCGTAACGAACTTAATTTCATGGCTATATGGAAGAAAAGATTATTTAACACCCGTTACTCAATCACTGCCGAAATGGCTATAACCGACCGCGATGAAAAAAATGTTGTACGGTTCAACAAATCGGAATCCTTTAAAAATACCGAGATACTGGCAGAAACGGCAACAGCTTTCTCTGATGAAAACTTTTGGGGCGAACACAATACCATTAAACCCGAAGAATCAATTGATGAGGCAATACGGAAATATGGAAAAAGACTAAGAAGAGAGAAATAATTGAAACGATCTTACAAACAGAGTACAAATTGAATATTCCATGCGAAATGTGTATTTTTGCCCTGTAAAACGAACATATGGAGTTATTACGCATTTCGCATAAAAAAATCCAAAACGGAGACGTAAAAGAATTCGAAAAAGCATTCAGAAGGTTTTACGCTCCGCTTTGCCGGTTTACAGTAACATTTGTTAAAGACATTGACATTGCCGAGGAGATAGTTCAGGACTTGTTTTGTACTTACTGGAAAAAACGGGAAACAATTGAAATACAATCGTCCATGAAATCGTATCTGTACCAGTCCGCGAAAAATCGCAGCTTAAAACACATTGCGCATATGAACGTGCGGGCGCGGCATGTAAAGGATGTACTTGAATTGCAATCGGTTGAAGTAGATTATCCTGCACCGGTAGAAGCCGGGGAGATTTATGAAATTGTTGAACAGGCCCTTCATCAACTCCCCGAACGATGCAGTGAAATATTCCGGTTAAGCCGATCGGAAGGAATGAAATATGAAGAAATTGCGCAGCATCTGGCCATATCGGTTAAAACAGTTGAAGCGAACATGGGAAAAGCGTTAAAACACTTACGCGATAAAATACAGGAGTATTACAAAGACACAAACAACACAAACATATGATTCTCGATTTAAACAACCCTGCCCATTGCGAATTAGTAACCCGTTACATTACCGGGGAAATGGATCGGTTGGAACAAGATTTATTTGAACAACAAATACACTCCAAACCACAAAATTCCTTGGTTCTGAAAGAAATGAAGAGTGCGTGGGAAATTTCAGAAACTTACGGTGCCATTGTTAATATTGATAAGGCTTGGCAACGCGTACAAACTAATGCGGGAATTGGTTCAGAAAGCAATACACCTTTAAAAGTTAGAAAAAAACGATTTGTTTATGCGTTAACGGTTGCAGCAAGCATTATTGTACTTCTAAGCCTGGGAATAATTTTAACCCTTACAAAACAATCGGAATGGAAAATAATCCAAACTATGGCTAGCAACGGTCAGTTGGTTCATACCATGCCCGATAGCAGTATTGTATATCTGTCCGAGAATAGCACCCTGAAATATAATCAGCATTTTGGAACCAAAACGCGAGATGTGGAGTTGTCGGGCGAAGGTTTTTTCGACATTCACCACAACCCTAATAAACCTTTTAGAATTGAAACACAAGCTGTTAAAATTGAAGTTCGGGGAACATCTTTTCTCGTGAAATCAGCTAATCAGGAAAGCTTTGAACTTTTAGTGGCCACCGGGACTGTAAATGTCACATCGAAAATAGCAAACGAAATGCTTTTAGCTACCGTTGGCGACAAAGTACACCTGATTGAAAATTCCTTGGTAAAGAGTACCAATACAAACAATCTGATAAATCCTTTGAAAGAAAACAAAATTACCTTTAAGGACGAAAGTTTGGAAAATATAGCTCGTATTTTAAACAAAAACTTTGGAATAACAATTATTTTTGAGCCGTCCGATTTGGGAAAAAGCCAAATAACAGCTACCTTTAAAACCAATTCGGCGGAATCAATACTGGGGGTAATTTGCGAAACCATGCAACTGGATGTCCGTCGGGTTGAAGATAGAACAATCCTGACAAGAAAAGTCCATGCAAATCCTTAAATATGTCATAATTATACTATTTAATATATTTATTCTTTGCGGAGGGTTACTTCAAAATTACACATATGCCCAAAACATCGATTCATTATTGAACCGGGAGATTTCATTAAATCAACAAAAAGTAACAATTTTTCAGTTTTTAAACCAGATATCCGATTCAATACATTTCTTTTTTGCTTATGACAGCCACGTCGTGGACAATGACCGCAAGATAAGCTACGGGACAACCGGAAAACCGTTAAAATATGTTTTACGTGAAATTTTAAGCGACAGCACACTTGTCTTCAAACTAATTGAAAATCATATCATTGTAACACGGCCTGAACCTATTGAGAAAACAAAACCTCTAAAAATTACAGGCAGTGACAAGGTCACCATTGCGGCCAGGGTTTATGACAATGAAACCAGGGCGCCGATACCTCAGGCGAATGTGTCAGTCAACAACAGTTCAATGGGCACTGTTACCAATAAAGAAGGCTATTTCCGGGTTTCTTTTCCAGCCCCACTGTTATCAAAGCAAATACAAGTTTCTCATATTGGCTATCTTTCAAAAACACTGCCCTTAAATGTTCTTTACAATAATCAGGTAGATATTTATCTCGAACCGGAACAAATTTCAATCCCTGAGGTTATTGTGCGAAGTGTGGACGCTCAAACATTGATTGAAGAGGCTATTGAGCGTATCCCGGAGAATTATAGTCCCACTCCTGTACAACTGCACTGTTTTTACCGCGAGGGGGTTTTAATGAAAGAAAAATACATCTATTATCTCGAATCGGTCTTTGAGGTTTACAAGGCGGCCTATCCCAAAAACCGTGAAACAGACATGGCTAAACTATTGCTATCGAGGCGAACTGACAATCGCGACCATACCGATACATTGTTTGCAAAACTTCGGGGCGGAATGCACAGCGCACTAACTTTAGACATTGTGCGCATATTCCCAAACTTCTTTGAACCCGAAGCCCCCGATTTCTATGACTTTTGGCGTAATGATATTGTCTTGGTTGATAACCGGCTTGCCTACGAAATTGGATTCAAACAAAAATCAGAAGTAACAAATCCGCTTTATCAGGGCATGTTGTTTATTGACATTGAAACCCTTGCTTTTGTAGGCGCAAATTTTGAACTACACCCCTATTTTATCGAAAAAGCAACGCACTTTTTCATTCCAAAACGCAATCCACGGTTTCATATAGCCGCCGAGAAAATAAATTATTCGGTACGGTATAGGCAGGAAGGCAATCGGTATCATCTTTCCCATGTCCGCGGAGACTTGAATTTCAAGTACCGAAGAAGGAAAAATGTTTTCAAGCACACGTTTAAGGTTTTCTTCGAAATGGTAACCACTGATTTGGATTCCATAAATGTGCAACCGTTCCAGAAAGACGAAGCACAAATGTCGAGACGTGTTTTGTTCGACAACCTAACCTACTCTGATACAACTTTTTGGCAAGGGTACAATACCATAGCCCCCGAGGAAAGCATTTTCAAAGCCCTGAAAAAAATTAAAAACAAAAGCGAAGATATTCAAGTTATAGAGAACAAATAACAAGGTAATAATCAACGCTTTTTTGGAGCAAAAAGATAGGTTTTGTTTTCTGTTTTATTTTTCAACCGTTTAATGTTGGTTTTGTGAGAAAATACTAACATGATTACGACCAATATCGAAAACACCAACATAAAAACATCATCATTTCCCTGAATAAAATAAACGGTAAAAGGAAATGTTGAGCCGGCAAGCATGCTGCCAACACTAACGTATTTAGTAATAATCAGAATAGTAAGAAAAACGACTATGGCAATTGTCGAGGCCAAAGGATTAATCCCGAAAACAGCGCCCAGGATTGTTGCAACCCCTTTACCTCCCCTGAAACCGGCAAAAAGAGGAAAAATGTGCCCCAATACGGCTGAAATGCCCGCCACAATCTTTAACAAAGTCATATTTCCGCATCCCAAATAAAGGGCAGCCAGTTGACTTAGGAACACGGCTAAAAAACCCTTTAAAATATCTATAGATAAAACGATAATTCCGGCCTTTTGTCCCAAAACCCGGAAGGTGTTGGTTGCTCCAGCATTCCCACTTCCATGTTCTCTGACATCGATATTATAAAATCGTTTTCCAATCCAAACAGCTGTGGGGATACTCCCTAACGTGAATGCCAACAAGACGGCAAGTATGTATGAATAATCCATAGTAGTTATTTAACGTTAAGCGTTTCTTTTACAATACTTTCCAAAATTTCCAAGGTAATCCGTTTTGCTACAATTTTGTAGTTTTCGTCCAATAAATACAAAGTCGGGGTTGAATATACGTCATAGGTGTCTCTGAACTGAGTAAAATAAAACGGGTCATAAACGTTAACAAATGGCTCCATCGATAGTTTTTCAATGGATGATTTCCATTCTTCTACATTGTTCTGAGTATAAAAGGCATATACATGAAAGCCATGCTGGTGATAACGGTGAAAAATTTCTACTAATTGTGGCATCTCTTTCTTACAATGTCCGCATCCGGGTTCCCAGAATATAAGGGCTATGAGCTTACTCTTCATGTCATGCAAGGGATAAAAAACACCGTCAGGGGTTTGGGCCTTGTCCAGACGGGGTGCATCGGCTCCAATCAGATTGGGACGCATTTTGTCAACTCTCTCCTTGAGTTTCTTCAGGAAAGAATCATCGACCCAGGTTGCATTTCCATTCAAGTAATACTTATCTGCAATGAACACCGTTACTTTATCATGTCCCATTATTTTACTTTGACTGTACTTGTTAAAAATGAATTGTAAAGTGTATTGCAGAAAAGACTGATTAAGCGCAGCTTTGGATAAGAGATTTTGTGAAGCGGCAATAACACTATCAGCTATGGGCGAAACGACCTGATCGAAATAGCGCACCAATCGCGTGTGGTAAATGGGTGATTTTAACAATCGTGGGTCGTTAAAATCCACATTATCAAAATAGTGATCCTTATAATAAACATACTGAAACAACGAATCAACAACTTTCCCTCCAACCTGCTGTCCTAATTCGGGAACAATTGGGTCATCAAAAGCCTTTATAACTTTCGAGAGTAAACTTTGGGGGTTGTCTAAAACAATTTTGTCTTGATATTCCTTAATCTGGCGGTTTATTTTTTCCAGTTCATCCAATGCATTTTTCTGCTTTCTTTCGACTGCTGAGTTGTCAAGGGACAATACCTTTTGCAAATGAGCCTCTTTGGTTTTCTCAAACATAAACTTTTGATAGTCCCTAAATTGTTGGTTGGCTGTCGAACCTTTTATTTTCATTCTTTCAACCATAGTGCGGATATCTGACGAGGTATCGGTTTCTACAGAAAACTGTTGATTTTGATCGATTATAATATCGAAATAGGCTCTTGAAGGCAACACCACCAAATAGATTCCTTCATCTAGCGTTTTTGTTCCTGAAAAAACACCCCGACCGTTTTTGTCAAGGCTTGCAGTATCAACAACGTAGTTTTTATCGCCAAAATAATAGGCAAGGTAAACATCGCAATCCCGCAAGCCATTAATGGAGACCGGGATAGTATATTGACCAAGCAAAGTAAAACTCAATAAAACGCTGACTGCAAGGATATTAAATTTCTTAACCATAGAACGGAATTTGAATGCAAGTGTACAAAAAAATATGGTTTGCTCAAAGGTTAATTTTATTGTACCTGTTTTTTACCGAAATGAAAGATTTTTTTCAAAAACGAATTTTATGCCAATTAAATTGTAAATTTGGTGTACGGCTTTCTTGGTTGATAATTTGACCCTGATACAAGAATTGTCCTTTTCAATTTTTAACGCCATTTACACAAAACAAGGTATTAAATAAGCTCATTTTCCACATGGACAACAAACATTCGCAAATATTTCACCGTTTGATTAAGCAAAACAAAATCACATCAGATGTTATTGCGAAGTTTACCGATATTGAGGGATTTCAAGAGAAAATGGACTTCTTTGTCGGAACCTTTAAAACATATGAATGCATTGAAACGTGCGTGTTGTATATTTACGATGAGCATAACGAGGCATTCCGAAAGTCCTGCTCATCGGACAATGCCGTGGGAAACACCACTTGGATACCAGAATTGATTAATTTAAACCTGAACAAATCCTTCAGGATGTTAATCGAGGGAGAATATCTCTTTTCAGCAGACAAAGTGACCCAATCTGAAAAAATTCTAAGCCAAAGATATAACTGGGATTCTATTGAAAATCTGTTATTTATCCCGGCAAAACTTTCCAATTCTATTCTTGGCCTGTGGATTATTAAATTGACAGGGTTGGAAAGCATTGACGAAATTGATATTTCGTTCTTTAAAACCATTGGTGTACTTACTGCACAGGTCATTAGACGATTTCACGACGTTACTTCACTTAAAAACGCCTATGCGCTAGCCGATAAAGCCAATAAAATTAAGTCCGCTTTTTTAGCCAACATGTCGCAGGAAATACGAACGCCGGTGAATTCCATTGTCGGGTTCAGTGATTTGCTGGCCGATCCGGATCTTACCATTGACCAACGCGAAGAGTTTATAAATCTGATTACCCAAAGTGCCCGGTCGCTTGTAAAAATTTTTGATAACATAATTGATGCAAGTAAAATTGATGCCGGACAATTAAACCTAAAACTCGAGTTTATTTCGTGGTCTCTCCTTTTTAAAGAAATCACCATAGAAAGCGGGCGCTATTCGGGCAATGACAAAGTAAGGTTGACTATTGAAAATCCCAATAATTGCAACGGATTGCTAATAAAAACAGATTCTTACAGGATACGCCAGGTATTTGCCAACATCATCGAAAATGCATTTAAATACACCGAAAGCGGTTCTGTAACAATTGGTTACACACTAAACCAGGAGCAAGAACTGATTGTATATGTAAAAGATACAGGCATTGGAATAAATGATAATATCAAGGATAGTATATTTGAATTTTTCAACCAACGTGATGACAACTACACACGCCAAAGTGGAAGTACAGGCCTTGGACTGGCTTTAGCCCACCGAATTACAGGGTTACTTGATGGTACCATGTGGTTCGAGACTAAAATAAATTCAGGAACAACGTTTTTTGTAAAATTCCCCAAGAAGATACTTAAAAAAGGGGAATCTTCAACAACATTAGAAGCCCCAAAATCACCAAATCTGAGCGACAAAGTGATTTTAATTGCCGAAGATGTTGAAATTAACTACATGCTGATTTCCGAGCTTCTTTCCCCTACCAAAGTTAGATTGGTGTGGGCTAAAAACGGGGCTGAAGCTGTTCAATACAACGAATCGGAAAAACCTGATTTGATATTGATGGATCTTCAAATGCCAGTCATGAACGGCTATGAGGCCATAAGCGCCATAAGAATGAAAGATACGGACGTTCCCATTGTGACACAAACTGCTTTTGTGATGAACAGCGAGAAAGAACGCTCTTTCGAAGCCGGGGCCAACGATTTTATCTCGAAACCCATTAAACCAAAAGAGCTTATTAGTGCTATCCTGCGCAACCTAAACATGGCATAACCCGCTATTTACAATACTTCTGAATGGAAAATTGAGCGTCGAAACTACCCATTTTTTTTGCCTTTTTAAAGTCGGCACATGCCAGTTTTGTATTGTTTAAGCCCACATAAATCTGCCCACGAATTAGGTAATATTCGGCATTATCGGGTTCAATGCCAATGGCTTTTTCAATGTATTCCAAACCTTCCTGATATTTACCCAAAGCAACATAGGCAGTTGCAGCACCATAAATTCCACCAATAAAATCGGGTCTGGTTCCAGCCAACTCTAAAAATAGCGGAAGGGCATCGGATGACTGTTTTAGTCTCATGTGGCACAGCGCCTTCTGGTAGGTTGCGTTGGGATCGGCTACCCATTGACTTAAAATCTCTTGATATAAAGCAATAGCCTCAACATATTTTTCTTTTTTCTGCAATTCGAAGCCAACTTTAAATAAAGAGTCTAGATCCTGGCTAAACACCACTGATTGAATTAGTACCAAGAAGATAACAGCAATTTGTCTTAATTTCGTTTCCATGTTTTCTTGTTTTTCTATTTATGATAACACGCAATAACTCGTTCTCAACCAACCAACCGCTTACTTGATAGGAAGCTTTTTTAATCGTGAACTTTTTAAACCATTCTGATTTTTGCATCTCCACTACCTGTTTATACTACAACTTAGTGACTGGTTTTGTTTCGTACTCTTAAAAAAAATAAGAATCTGTAAAGTTTCACCACGTTGTTGGGTGTAAAGTTTAAGATTTCCCGACTTTA
>JBBISE010000144.1:0-9437 GCA_037441445.1 Salinivirgaceae bacterium | reverse complement strand
TAAACGGTGATTTTATGTCCGGTTTTGGGGGTCAGCATGCTCCGGCATATCCATCAATTTCATAGTCGATATTTTCTATTAAATTTTCACGATAATCTGCTTTTTTGTTGATACTTGAGTTACCCCCCTTATACCCTTATAAAATAGCGAAATTAAAGTGAATTACAAAATTTTCATAGAACAATTATTAGTCTAAATACCAATAAAATCAGGCTGTACGAACATTCTTCTTAATTTCACGACATTGGTTTATGAATTGATTTAGTTTAGTTTGCATGTTCAAAAACCATCCTTTGCGAAAAACATTTCTTCATCAATCATCCGGTTGATAAAAAATTAGTCATCCAAAAATCAGGTTCGCACACATCAATCAGTAACGAAGTTAGAAAAATTTATCTTTCAGATAGCATAAAAGACAGAAATTACAATTTATTTGTGTTTTCTGCCTAGGTTTATTCTGATTAAATCACCTTCCTATATCAAACCAACGCAATCCTCAAAACCTCCTCAATAGTCCTTACAAAATGAAACTGCAGACCCTCAATATAGTCTTGCTTAATGTCCATCAAATCCTTCTGGTTCTCTTCCGATACAATGATTTCGTTGACACCGGCACGTCGGGCAGCCAGGATTTTTTCCTTAATTCCGCCTACAGGTAAAACCTTGCCACGTAGCGTAATTTCACCGGTCATGGCTAAATTCGATTTTACTTTTTGCTTTTTCAGCGCCGACGCCAGCGAAGTAACCATGGTAATTCCAGCCGAGGGTCCGTCCTTGGGTATTGCCCCTTCAGGGATGTGAATATGCACGTTCCATTGATCAATAGTTTCAGGTTCAAGGTGTAACAGTTCAGCGTGCGATTTCAGGTATTCCAAAGCCAAAACGGCACTCTCTTTCATCACCTCACCCAAATTACCGGTCATGGTCAGTTTGCCGGTTCCTTTGCTAATGGCGGTTTCAATAAACAGGATTTCACCTCCGGCAGCAGTCCAGGCCAGGCCGGTAACAATACCCGGCATGTCGTGGTATATGTAACGCTCGGGATTGTGGCGTGGTTGTCCAAGGTATGTGATTAAATCCTCAATTTGAACATCAACATTGTATTTTTTGTTAGTAGCAATACACAATGCTACCTTTCGGACTACTTGCGACAACGTTTTATCCATAGTACGAACGCCCGACTCGCGCGTGTAGTGTTCAATTAGGTGCGACAGAACATCATGTGAAAAGGCCAATTGTTTGGGTTTTAGACCGTGGTTTTCAATCTGTTTTGGAATCAGGTGACGTTGAGCAATTTCTATTTTCTCTTCCAGTAGGTAACCGCTCACCTCAATCAATTCCATTCGGTCAAGTAAAGCCGGATGGATATTGCTGATGGTGTTGGCTGTGGCAATGAACATAACTTTCGAAAGATCGTAATCAATTTCCAAAAAGTTGTCGTGGAAAGTGGAATTTTGTTCCGGGTCAAGCACCTCTAACAGTGCTGATTCGGGGTCTCCGTGAATGTTTCGGTTCAGTTTGTCCACCTCGTCCAGAATAAACACCGGGTTGTTTGATCCGGCTTTTTTTATGTTTTGAATAATCCTTCCAGGCATGGCACCAATAAAGGTTTTGCGGTGTCCCCGGATTTCTGACTCGTCATGCAAACCGCCCAATGACATGCGTACATATTTTCGTCCTAAAGCTGTGGCAATGGATTTTCCCAACGAGGTTTTCCCCACACCCGGAGGGCCATAAAGACAAAGAATGGGCGATTTCATGTCATTTTTCAGCTTTAAAACGGCCAAATGCTCCATTATTCGCTCTTTCACCTTGTCGAGGCCATGATGGTCTTTATCGAGCGTTTTTTGGGCCCGCTTCAAATCGAAATTGTCTTTCGTGTATTCGTTCCAGGGCAAATCGAGCAGGGTTGAAAGATAGTTGAGCTGAACCGAATAGTCGGGGGCCATGGGGTTCATGCGGCGAAGTTTGGCTAATTCCTTGTCGAAAACATCGCCAACCTCTTGGCTCCACTTTTTAGTTTTCACCCGTTCCTTCATTTGGTCAATTTCTTTCTGAACCGGATCGCCGCCCAATTCCTCCTGAAGGGTCTTTATTTGTTGGTTAAGAAAATATTCGCGCTGCTGACGGTCAATATCGCTTTTTACTTTCCCCTGAATATCGTTTTTTAGTTGCGACAGTTGCAGTTCACGGTTCAGAAACTCCATTAAAGTCAGGGCACGTTCCTTATAGCTTTTATAATTCAAAAGCTGTTGCTTTTCGTCGGGTTTAAGGTTACTGCTCGAGGCGACAAAATTTACCAGATACCGCTTGTCCTCAATATTCCGAATGGCAAAATTCAGTTCGTTCTGAAAATTTCCGTTGTCTTTTATTAGTTTTAGTGCAAAATCCTTGATAGAACCCGATATAGCCTCAAATTCCTTTTGCCCGGGAACATCTTCGTCGGCCTTGGCCAAAAATCCTGTCAGGAAGGGTTCCGTTCCAATAATTGCTTTCAGCTCAAACCGATGCTTTCCCTGCAGAACAACGGTAACAGAATTGTCGGGCATGTCAAAAATTTTCAATATCACAGCCATTGTGCCGTACTGGTGCAAATCGCCCAATCCGGGATTTTCTGTACCCACGTTCTTTTGCATTATGGCACCCAAAACCCGATTACCCTTGTTCACCTCATCGACCAAGCGACGGCTCTTTGCCCTTCCCACGGCAATGGGGATTATCACGCCCGGGAAAAGAACAGCATTTCGCAACGGTAAAATGGGAATGGGACGGGTTTCGTCATGTTCCAGAATTGTTTGATCGTCGTTAATAATGGGATAGGCTCCTGGAGTGTCGATATGCATCGACATATCTTCTTCAATGTGGAAATCGTCAAAAGTCATAATCGTGTTTTTTTGTAGGGCTTCATGAAGTCAAATAACGGGCTAAACATGATAATCGGTTACATTGTCATGTTTTTTTCTTGTCTTGTCAGGTTTTTTTGGAAAAAAGCGGTATTTTCTATTATTGCTCCCTGAATTTGTGGGTAACTTCATGAACATGGTTTAAAATATCCTTGTCAACCTGGGATAATTTCATATTTCGACGTTCCAAAACCAAACGGGCTGTTTCCAAAGCAGTTTCAATCTGATAATTTTTAAATCCTAAAGCTCCGCCCCAACTAAATGATGGAACAAAAGTACGTGGAAAGCCGGCACCAAAAATATTGGCCGACACTCCCACCACTGTTCCTGTGTTAAACATAGTGTTAATTCCGCATTTGGAATGGTCGCCCATAATCAGGCCACAGAATTGAAGTCCTGTTTTTATGAATTTTTGTTGTGGGTAATTCCAAATTTTTACTTCGGCGTAGTTGTTTTTAAGGTTCGAGTTATTGGTATCGGCTCCCAGGTTGCACCATTCGCCAATCACGGCATTCCCAAGAAAACCATCATGAGCTTTATTAGTGTAACCAATAATAACTACATTATGTAATTCTCCTCCCACCTTACAATACGGCCCAATAGTTGTGGCTCCGTATATTTTAGCTCCCATCTTTAAGGTACTGTGTTCTCCAAGGGCAAAGGGAGCTCTAATCAAACAACCTTCCATGATTTCGGCATGGGGACCAATATAGATGTCGCCACCGATTGTATTTAGAACGGACGCTTCAACCGTAGCCGTGGGATGGATGTAAATCCTGCCATTGCCAATTATTTTGTTCGTTGAAGAAAGGGTAGCCGAAGGAACTGTCGCGTCTATTAAATTAAAATCCGAAGTCAATTCAACACCATTTAGTTTGAATAGATGCCAGGGAAATTCTATCTGACGGATTTCTGAAAGACATTCCACAGTCTCAAATCCGTTAAAACTTTCTTCATTATATTTTAAAACCGTACCTGAAGTCAATGCTGCAATCCACTGACCTTTTGAAACAAGAACCTGATTGGGTTTTAGTTTTTGGATTTCCTCGGTTAACGAACCATCGGGGAGCACTCCCGCCCTGATTACCCAAGTTTCGCCCTCGGGAACCGGGGCATATTTTTTTTTCAGGAATTCTGGAACAAGCTGGTAGCCCTTGGCTCCAAGAAACATTTCCCACTTTTCAACAATTGTAAAAATTCCAACGCGTAAATCGCCAATTCCGCGTGTGAATGTAAGGGGTAAAAGATTGTCGTGATTTGGGGCGTCGTGCAGTATGAAAGTCTTCATATCAATTGTGTTTAATGGAAAGACAAAGGTAGTTTATTTTTATTAATGGCCATTAAGCTAACAGCAACGAAAAAAGCCCTACCGAAATGGCAAGGCTTGTATAGTTAAGCTCGCAGCTGATTATTTCTTGGTTTCGAAATGTTTTGCGTAGCGGTTACGGAACTTGTCAACACGTCCGGCGGTGTCAACCAATTTCATCTTACCTGTAAAGAAAGGGTGCGATGTGTTTGAAATTTCAAGTTTGATTACCGGATAAGTTTGCCCGTCAACCTCAATGGTTTCTCTCGAATTGGCGGTAGAGCGGGTTAAGAAAGTTACGCCGTTTGACATATCACGAAATGCTACCATGCGATAACTCTCGGGGTGTATTCCTTTTTTCATATTGTGTGTTTTTTACGATTGACTCTAATTCGGCCTGCAAAGATATGGAATAAATTTTATGACAACAAATTTTTAAATAAAATATTTCGAAAGAAGTTTATTTTCATCTCACTATTTTGTAAAAAAAGAGGCTCCCCGCAGGAAGCCCCTTTTATTGAATTACATCAGTGCAGCGACTTATTTTTTAATAAAGCGTTGTACTGTAGCATTTTGATTTTCGATAATGCGTACAAAATAAACACCGCTGTTCAGGTCAGAAACCGAAATTTCTTTCTGAGCTTCATTCATTTCAAACGCTTTTACCATAGAACCGTTGTCGGCAAAAATCTCAACCATAGCACTGCTGGTGTTAGCGCGTACAATTGTCAACATTTCGGCTACCGGGTTCGGGTATAGAACAACGTTTTGTGCAGCTATAGTTTCCTCAATTCCAGTCATAAGAACAGTTTCGGTAATGTTGGCGTCAACAACTTCAACCTGGTCATTAATCATGTTGAATCCAGTTTTCGTTACAACATAATCGTAAGTTCCGGCAGGAAGAACGATGGTAGCAACACCCTGAGTGTTGGTTGTCAATGACTCGCCATTGATTACAATGTTAGCATTGGCAATAGCAGCGTTGTTGCTGGCTCTTTTTACTTGGAAGGTTACGGTGTAGGTTGGCAACACGATCGGGAATGGAGTTGTGACGATTGCAGATTCACCTGTTGAGTAAACAGCTTTAACGCCAGCTTCATATTCACCAATTTCAAGGTCTTCGAAAATGTAGTTGGTTTCCATTATGCCTGCAGCTTCTTGAACACCATCTAAATAGACAGTATATCCATTGAATGCACGATCAGTGGCTTTTGGTTGTCCAAGTATAATATCATCGAGCATGAATACAAAGGCATCGTTCGATACACATTGAATTGCCAAACGTATGGTTTGACCAGTGTAAGCGGTCAATGGGTAGCTGAATTGAGTCCACTCAATTGGTGCTTGAACAAATGTAGAACCAGAGATGATAGTGAAGTCGCTCGGAGTTGTTCCGCCTGTAGAAACGCCAACATTGAATCTTTCAAGTCCGTATTGGTCAGTTACTGATTTTGCCCAGAAGGAGAATACCATACCCGGGGTTACAGTTACTTCAGGTGTCATAATCCAGTCGTTGTTTGGAGGTGTTGTACCTGCAAAACAAGCCAGATATTTAGCACCACTATGTGCTTGCCATGCAGCATTCGAAAGGGCTGGGGTTGTTGCGGCTGGATCAAACACAATGTAAGAACCGACATAAGCTTGGTTCGGGAAAGTAGTGTTGGTAATGGTATAAGTAGCTGAACCATCAACGTCAACCATGGTGTAGTCGCCAATATCAGCAACAAGGAAGCTTTCGTAGCTTTCAATGTCATCGGTGAAACCGGTAGCATTGTTCCAGCTGAAATGAGCGTCCATACCTACTTGTGCAACGGCCAAACCAAACGGCTCCATAATGGTTTCGATAAGTTCAGCTGTGTGCGACAGGCCTTCGTCATCAATTACAAGGTCATTAGCGGAATAAGTGCCAAATCCTTGAAGAGTAATGGTAAGGTTGTATGTTCCTCTCCAAACTGCGGGGAATGTTGCGCCAGTAGCACCGGCTGTCATGGTATAAGCATGCTCGGCAACACCGTCTTGATTGACTAGAGATACAATAGCACCTGTTGCGGGATCACCTGCGTTGGTGGTAATGTTCACAACATACTCAACTTCCATAGCGTTAGCCAAAATGTTAGAGAACGCTGGGTTAGCAGTTACATCGTTGGTGTAGTTGGCAACAACGGCATACTGATATAAACCAGGAGCAACGCCTGACCAGGTATTGTCAACAAAGAAAGTGTCAGTTGTAGCAGCTGCCATTTCTGTCCAGTCATCCATTTCCTGTCCTTCAAGCAATCTGTAAACTGAGTAGTTCAACATTACCTTAGCGTCATTTTCAACTGAATTTTGAGCAACGGTGTATTGTCCAAATTCTCTAGCTGAGCCAAAGTTAACATCAAGACCTCTTGATTTCCCATTCTCAAGAATTACTTTAGGAGCGCTAGTACGGTGCTCGGCTGCAATTCTGCTGAGTTTCATATCCAAAGCTTTGGCATTGTCAACCCAAGCATGAATGTTCCAGTTATAAGTAAGGGTTGGAGCAAGTTGGTATAAGGTTGTCCAAGTTCCTTGGAAATACATCATGTTACCCCATCCTTCTACTTGCGGTCCAGCATCTGTTCCAGCAGGATAACCAGTAGTAGTGTTTACATTGTAACCAATCCACAACTCCTGAGTATCGTCAATTTCAAATGGAGTTGTTAGGGTAATTTCATTCCACGCACCAATTGTTGGAGCGGCAACGGCTTGTTCGTAGGCAAGAGTTGCAGGAGCAGCAGCTGTTCCACCTGTCCAGATTTTTACGGTGTAAGTAGCAGCAGCTTCATTTGGCCAGAAAGTTACCTGAGTAATGGACATACCTCCCACTTCAAGTTCTTGAAGGACTTCTGGAGAATAACGGTGAGCAACATCAAATTCAGCTACACCTCCTGTACCAATGGCATTGTTGTTTTCGCCATTATCCCACATCAACATTCGTGGAGTTCCTGAGGCGGCTGCATTTGGATTTTTCCAGGTTACCAATACGTTTTCGCCATCAAGAGCAGCGGTTACGTTTTTGGCCGGATAAGCAATCTCTTCAACAATAATATCAAGGTCTGCAATGTTAGCGTTGTTTACAGTTACAGTTCCAGTATAGGTCGTGTAACCTTCGTATTCAGCTGTTACTGCATACTCGCGTCCTCCGCCATAAACACCTTCAATAGAATAATGTCCGTTAGCGTCGGTAGTGGCCATGTAATCAGCATAACCTTCGAAAGTAACAACAGCACCTTCAACACCCAGTTGAGTATCGCTGGCGGTTACTGTTCCCGATACCATGTAGGTCATAATTGGGGTCATGGTTACGTCAACAACGGTTGTTTCGTTGCCCACAACGGTTACGTTGGTTGCGCCAGCGTTGTCATAACCATGCTTGCTGAATTCCAATTCGTAGATGTCAGCCATCAAATATGGGAAGCTGTACATACCAGCAGCATTGGTATAGGTGTTGGCATAAGCGCCTACAATTTGTACTTTAACACCTTCAACAGGGGCACCTTCGCTGGTTACAGTTCCTTCCAAAGCACCCAAACCTTCTGTTGAGAAGAAAATTGTAGTGTTGGGAACCCAGCTGATTACCGTACCTGCTCCGGGAGTTGCAGGATCGAATTGGGTGTCACTAGCAAGACGACGAGTGCAATTTGATGCAGCTATTTCAGTTCCATAAAACTTGTCGTTATTTGTGTAATACTGATTTTCCCACACGCGATAGGTGTAAATAACTAAATTACCGCCCTGGTAAACATATGGTGTCTGAAGTGGAATGGCGATAACATTTCTTCCACCAGGGGTGTTGATTTCGCCATCATAGACCAACGTAAGTGAAGCTGGATCTACCCAACCAGCTGTCATGTCAGTAGCTGTAGTTTCGCCAATCCATATTTTTACTGGTTTTGAACCAACTGTTGCCGTAGCAAAATTGTTTTCATAAGCCAGCGCAGTGATCAAACCACCACCAATACCCAGTTGGGTTGGTGTATAAAGGGTTTGTGAAGCACTGTTTTTAAAGTAATAGTCAAAAGGAACGCGGCTTGGTGGGAAAGTTTCTGCTGAACCAATCTGGGCAACATATACACCGCTGGACATTACTTCAATTTCCATAGCGGCTGTTTCGTTGTTGCTCATGTCTTGGTCGGCTGCGAAGTTAACAACACCGTTTACGACGATTGTACCTGCTGTAGCTGGAGTCCATACCAATTCAATATTGGCAACTTCGTTGCTGGCAAGGGCAACACCGTTAGCGGTTGCTAACACGGCATCAGCAGCATCAACAAGGGTTACTGTATAAGCATCGGCTGCAATGGTGGCAGTACCCATGTTTTTTACGGTAACTTCCATTGTTTTGGCTTCGCCTTCAGTTGCAAATGGGGTTCCCATAAGTGCCATGGCAGCCAGGTTGTTTTCAACCTGGGTATAGCAGGCTACTGTGGCTGCCCATCCTGCACGTACGACTGAACCATCGGAAGTAAAAACAAAGGTCAATGCCCCCTGTGCATTACTTGCAATATAAGGTTCGCTAGGTACAGCTGTTCCATGAAGGTTAGCCAATTGAGTAGCACTTGCAGAAGTTCCATCATAAATCTTTAGATAATCATAGCCGCTCTCGGTATTGTAAGCCGTGAATGTGACCATAATCTTTGCACCTTCAGTTGCAGGCAACAATGTTAAGGTGTAGTTCTCATTGTTTTGGTAACCACCTGCTGAGCCCCCTGTGTCATAAAAGTTGGCACTACAGGTAGTTACAGTTCCTGTCTGCATCAAAATGTCGTTTTTTGATGCTTTTACTTTTTGCTGCTTGTTGATTTTGGGTTGTTGCAACGCCAGAGCCTCTTTTTCAGCACGCATTTTTGCCATGGTTTCGGCATCATACTGCTGGCCAAATAAGCCTACGCACACAAACATTGCAGCTGTCAAAAATGTCAATCTTCTCATGTTGTTGGACAATTTTGGTTATTACAAATGTTTATTTAATTAATGGTTTTTTATTTACCAGTCGGGCAAAGATAACTATATTTTCTGTTCTGAATGGTGGAGCTATGTTTTTTTTGTCGAAAAATTTGTTAACGAATTGTGAAATTTAAAATTTCTTTCCCCTATGTATAGCCATCCATTTAAAAATGTTTTGTACTTATATCCTGCATAAAATAGTCCTTTGGTGTAAAGTTTCACCACGTTGTTGGGTGTAAAGTTTAAGATTTCCCGACTTT
>JBBISE010000143.1:0-9439 GCA_037441445.1 Salinivirgaceae bacterium | reverse complement strand
TTGGAGATACAAAAACAACATTTCGATAAAAGGCTAGTTTCGTTTGTTTTTGCTGATTACATGGCAGGATACTGTCAAAATGTCGCAATTCCCGTCATGGCACGCCAATTGAACGGCAGCGGACATTGATAACCATTAAAATTGTGTAACCATGCAAAAAGGAAAAATTAGCGTTACATCGGAGAATATTTTTCCGATAATTAAAAAATTTCTCTATTCCGACCACGAGATTTTCCTCCGCGAACTGGTCTCCAATGCCATTGATGCCACGCAAAAACTTAAAGCCCTGGCTCGCAAAGACGAGTTTAAAGGCGACATGGGCGACCTGACCGTTCGGGTAAACGTGAACAAAGATAACAAAACCGTTACTATCAGCGATCGTGGAATTGGAATGACGGCCGATGAGGTAAATAAGTACATCAACGAGATTGCCTTTTCCAGCGCCGGCGAATTTCTCGAGAAATACAAAAACGACATTAACGCCATAATTGGCCATTTTGGGCTTGGTTTTTATTCGTCGTTCATGGTAGCCAAACAGGTGGAAATTGTGACCAAATCGTGGCGCGATGATGCCAAAGCTGTGCGCTGGAGCTGTGACGGAACCCCAGAATACACCTTGGAGGAAACCGATGCCCGCACCGAACGTGGAACGGATATTATTCTGCACATCGACGACGAAAACCAAAACTATTTGGAAAATAGCGAGTTGGAGAAGCTGCTGACGAAATATTGCAAGTTTTTGCCTATTCCCATTGCTTTTGGAAAAGAGCAGGAGTGGAAAGACGGAAAATATGTCGATACGGACAAAGACAAAATTGTAAACATAACCGAGCCTGCATGGGTTAAGGCTCCGGCTGATTTAAAGGACGAGGATTATAAGGAATTTTACAGAACTCTGTATCCGGTTGCCGATGAACCCCTGTTCCACATTCATTTGAATGTCGATTATCCGTTTAACCTGACCGGAATTCTATATTTTCCAAAAATCAAGAATAACATTGATATTCAGCGCAATAAAATTCAACTTTACAGCAATCAGGTGTTTGTTACCGATTCGGTTGAAGGCATTGTCCCTGAATACCTTACATTATTGCATGGCGTACTTGATTCGCCCGATATCCCGTTGAACGTATCGCGCAGTTATTTGCAAAGTGACAACAATGTCAAGAAGATATCAGCCCACATCACTAAGAAAGTGGCCGATCGCTTGCAGGAAATCTTCAAAAGCGACCGCAATCAGTTCGAAGAGAAGTGGGACAACCTGAAACTCTTCATTCAGTATGGAATGCTAACCGACGAAAAGTTCAACGAAAGAGCAAACAGCTTCCTGTTGTTGAAAAACACAGAAGATAAATACTTTACTCTCGAGGAATACGAAAAACTGGTAAAACCCAACCAAACCGATAAGCACAGCAAGATTATTTACCTGTACGCCACCAATAAAACCGATCAATATACCCACATTGCTGAAGCCAAAGATAAAGGTTACGATGTCTTATTGCTTGATGGTCATTTAGATATGCACTTTATAAACAAGCTGGAAAGTTCATTAAAGGAGGCTCGTTTTGTACGTGTTGACTCGGATGTAGTGGAAAAACTGATTGAAAAAGACGAAAAACGCGAATCGAAACTTACTTCAGAGCAACAAGATTTGCTAACACCGGTTTTCCGTAGCCAATTGCCTGAGAATGGCGATTTCTTCCTGGTAAACTACGAACCCCTGGAAGCAACACAAATGCCCATAAAAATCACGCAGCAGGAATTTATGCGCCGTATGAAGGATATGTCCTCCATGAGCGGGATGAATTTCTACGGCGAGATGCCCAACTCTTACAACCTTGTTGTCAACAGCAACCATCCTTTGGTGCTTGATATCATGCAAAAGGTTGAAAAGGAGACTGGTAAAGATATAAGGGCTTTAGAAGACCAGATTAAACCCATTCAGGATGAGTTAAATAAACTCCGCGACCAAAACAAAGACAAGAAAGAAGAGGACGTTGCCACGTCCGACAAGGATAAAATGGAGGCCCTCGAAAAGCAAGTCCACGAATTGGAAGATGGTAAAGAGACGAAACTTAAAGAGTTTGGTAAAAACGAAAAATTAGTTAAACAGTTGATTGATTTAGCATTGCTATCCAACAATATGTTGAAAGGAGAGAACCTGAGTGCCTTTGTAAAACGAAGCATTGACTTGATAAACAAATAAATAACACAAAACAAACGGGAGAAATTGAACTCCCGTTTGTTTTTTTTGCAATATTAAAAAATAATGAACTTCGCCGCCATCGATTTCGAAACCGCCACCGGGTATCCAAACAGCGCTTGTGCTGTTGGAATAATAACCGTTGAAGACAGCAAAATAGTAGAGGAATATCACACACTCATTCGGCCACCGGGCAATTTCTATTGGCATCAAAACATTATGGTACACGGAATTACTCCCGAACAAACCCGGGAAAGCCCCCTGTTTGCGGATATCTTCCACGAAATTTCAAAGCGCCTGATGCATCAAACCATAGTGGCACACAACGAAGGGTTTGACAGAAACGTGCTGGCAAAATCCATGGAACTCTATGGACTGGCCGATAACCGTGTTAAATTGGACGAGAAGTGGGAGTGCACCATGAAAATCTATCGGAAGAAGGGATTAAAAAAATACAACCTTCAAGCCTGTTGTAATGCCTTACAAATTCCGCTGAATCATCACAATGCCCTTTCCGATGCAAAGGCCTGTGCTCTGTTGTATCTTAGGAAAGATCTTTTTTAATATCAGGTCTGTATTTCACACTTTCGAAGATCGCTGAACCTTTCCAAAACTCGTTCAAATTCAGTCTTTTTCACCTCCAAAATAAGCCTGCAATCCAAGTTCATTTCCTGACTTGTTATTTCAATGTCCTCCTCTTTTACAATGCGCATTACGTCGCCCAAGGCAGGGTATTGAAATGTTAATTCAATGCTTTTTCTTTCTATAACCGTTATGATTTCAGCATTTTGAATTGCATCAGCTGCAGCGGTTCTATAAGCATTAATTAATCCGGGTACGCCCAATTTAGTTCCACCAAAATAGCGAACAACCACAATCAAAATATTTGTCAGGTCAAAACTCTGTATCTGTCCTAGTACCGGTGGTCCACTGCTGTTCGATGGTTCGCCATCATCGGAACAGCGAAAAAATTTCTTATCGGTTCCAATCCGGAAGGCATAAACATGATGGCGGGCATCAAAAAATTTTTTTCGAAGCGCTGACTGGAAGGATTTCACTTCAGCTTCGGAAACTACAGGAAAGGCAAATGCTAAAAATTTGCTTCCTTTTTCTTTGTAGATACCCTCAGCGGATGCCTTTATTGTTCTATAGGTTCCTTCCTTCTCCATTTGGCTACAAAAATAAAGAAATTATGAACCTGTTTGAACATACCAGCCCTTAAACATTTTTTTAACCACTGGTGTCTTCCGACGAAAAAATGTAAAAAATCTCTGATAGGTAATCGTTCAGCGTTAAAAAATCACTACTTTTAGGGTTGAATATCGGTTCCACACGCAATGAATCTAAAGTTTTTTACAGCATATAAGGTTTTTCTTGCAGGCCTTTTAATCATAGTTAGCTTGCATTCAATGGCTTCTGGCGATGATTCAAACGACAAAGAACCCGTTCGATCCACCATTTTCAAACTTAGTAAACTTTCTAAAACTAGAGCGCCAGGCGAAAGTATTCAACTAAAAAAACCAAAATTATCCGAGGGAATAAGCAACAAAATTTCAGTAGATTCAGCTCCACTGTTAATACCCATTACTTCTTCCATGGTACAGGTATTTGAACCAGGAAAAAATAATGTACTTCTGCCCCGGGTTTTTATTCTGCCAACCCATGAAAAATACAGGATTTTTGGTACCGATACCATTTTTCAGCCCATTGTCCTGGCTGCAAGTTTTCCAGAAGGTCAAATTGGCAAAAAGCCCAAGTTTAAAGACAATGCTGTTTTTAATATTCGCTATATAGATGTAGAACAGGGATTACCATCGTCTTACGTCCTGTCGGCAATTGAAGACAGGGACAAATGCTTGTGGATTGGATTTAGTGATGAGGGCGTTATTCGCTACGATGGAAACATTATCTTTCACTTTAGCCCAACCAATGGATTTCCTTTAAAATCAGTACGTTCCATACTGCAGGATACCCATGGGAATTTTTGGTTTGGTAGTTATGAAGAGGGTGTTCTAAAGTACGACGGTTCAACCTTTACCATGTATACGACACGGCAGGGTTTACCTGATAATAATATTTACGATATTTTTGAAGACAAGACGGGTTCCATTTGGTTTGCCACTGGCAATGGGGCATGCAAATACGATGGCCATGCCATGATTGTGTATTCGGGGTCGGAAGGTCTAATAGCAACATCACTGCGAAGCATAACCGAAGACAACACCGGAGCCCTTTGGTTTGCAACTTGGGGAAGCTATTTTTTCAAATACGACGGGACATCATTCACCCATTATATTTTCAACAGAAATCGCATTTCTGACAATGTCTCAAAAATTTTGTTCGACAAAGTTCAGAACAGGCTTTGGATTGCATTCAGTAAAGGATATTTCGGTTCGTACGACAATGATACGCTGAGGTTGTATCGTATATCAGGAGAAACTCAGCGATATAAAGATATCATTGTTGATAATGAGGGATTTCCCTATGTTTCAACCCTAGCCAAAGGTTTTTTTCGCTTTAATGGAAATATTTTTGAACTTTATTCACCGGAAGATGGATTAAGCAACCGCGACGTTTCAGTCTTGAAAAGGCTTAGCAATGGTTCGATACTGGCAGGAACAAGAGGAGGGGGTATTAACATTTTCAATCCCCATTCATTTAAGCATTTTACGGAAAAACAGGGACTAAGAAATGCCTTGGTTTTTGCCATAACCCAGGATAACAAAAATAATTTATGGTTTAGTACAGAAACCGATGGAATTTTCAAGTATGACGGACGGAGTTTTTTCAATTACACTGAAGAACATGGCCTGAAAAGTGAAATTCTACTGTCGTCTATCATGGACAAAAAAAACAACCTTTGGTTTGGAGCATGGCGAGGAGGAGTGTTGAAAAAAGACGAAAAAAGTATGACTTTTTTTATGAAAGAGCATGGTCTGACAGACCTCAATGTTTCATGCCTTTTTGAAGATGTTGACGGAAATATATGGATTGGTACCTGGGGGGGCGGATTGTTCCTCTACGATGGCCGCTCACTGATTTCCTTAAATGAAAGCGTGGGTTTAACCAATGGAAACGTTTTTGACATAAACCAGGATGTAAACAAGGACATATGGGTTGCAACCGAAGGAGGGGGGCTCTATCGATTGTATTCCATAGATATTGATTCGAAGATTTTTTATAACTACAACCAGGTAAATGGTTTGCAATCATCGTATTTTAATTGCATAACTAAAGATGTTTTTGGTAATCTTTGGTTTGGTGCACACCATGGTGGAGGATTGTACCTGTTAACAACCGAACAACAAAAACAGTCACCAAAAACCACTCAATTTCAAAAAGTTAACGTAAAAAATAAACAGGCAAACCAGTCAATTCAATCTTTGGTTTTTGATCATCAAAACTGTTTATGGATGGGAACCGACAGGGGCTTATATATGATGCCCGAGATAATTGGTAAAAATGGGTTGAACATAAAACCGGAGAATAAAATAATAGGATTTCTAAAGGAGGATGGTTTATTGGGAATAGATTTCCACCGAAAAGCCCTTCTGTGCGATAATCAAAACCGGTTGTGGATGGGAACCGGAAAATGTCTTTCCATGGTTGACCTTGAGAATTTCAATAAAGCGACGTATAATCCCGAGGTTAGAATAGACATGATAAAAATAATAAACAAAAATATTGATTTTAAACAGGTTAGAAATTATGATACCGAAGCCGTATTGACATCCGACAGTGTATTACTAAAGGGCGTAAACTACACGGATGTAAATCCATTTTCGAATGTGCCGCTAAATTTAACGGTACCTTATAATTTCAACTACCTTACCTTTTATTTCTCAACTACCGATTGGGTTGCACCAAACGAGACAATCTATCAGGTTATGATTGAAGGATTGGATGAGGATTGGTCAACTGTTAATGAAAATAAGGCTGACTACAGAAATATTCCTCACGGAATACATACCTTTAAGGTACGTGCCAAAGGGTTTTCTGAGGAATGGGGACCCATTACAAGTTTTCAGTTCGAGGTTTTGCCCCCGTTCTGGTTCAGGTGGTGGGCTTTCGTACTCTATATTTTAGTTTTTTTGGGGATTACAATTCTATTTTCGAGGTGGCGATCGAAAAAATTGATTCAACACAAACGGGAATTATCAAACCTTGTTTCGTTGAGAACGCTGGAATTGGCTTCAAAAAACAGTGAGCTTAACCAATTAGTGTATGAAGTATCAGCGCAACGCGACGAAATTGAACAGCAACGCGACATGGTTTTCCAGCAAAAACAGCAACTAGAACGTGCTCACATTGAGTTGTCCAACAGTATCGATTATGCTGTCCGTATTCAAGCAGCCCTTTTCCCCGACAAAGAAGAACTGAAATCCTTTTTTCCTGAAAATTTCCTTTTCATGAGACCAAAGGATAAAGTAACCGGCGACTTCTTTTTCTGGTCAAAAGCTGAAGATAAAATCATAATTGCTGTTGCCGATTGCACAGGACACGGGGTTCCCGGGGCTTTTATGAGCATGTTGGGGCTGACAATGATTCGTGAGATTGTTAATAAAGATAAAATTACCGATACGGCCAAAATTCTCAACCTACTCAGAGATGAATTGATAAATGCCCTTCGTCAAAAATTCAGCCCAGGAGCCCAAAAAGACGGCCTCGATATTGCCTTGGTTTCCATTGACAGGAAAAACAAAAGTATCCAGTTTTCGGGCGCCCATAATTCCATTTATCACATAAGCAAAGGCCAATTCGTTGAATATAAAGGTGACAGAACATCTGTGTCTGTTCATATTAAAATGATACCGTTTACCTCGCAAACCTTTTCATACAAAAGCGGGGATCTCTTGTATTTGTTTACCGACGGATTCTTTGATCAATTCGGAGGACCAAACCAAACTAAACTTAAATCGATGGCATTTAAGGATTTAATACTAGATAACATTCACTTTGAAATGTCGGGTCAAAAAGAACGGTTTGCTCAGTTTTTCGAGCTTTGGAAAGGCGATTACGAACAAATCGATGACGTTTCCTTGATGGGAATTAAACTGCAATAAAACCGCCTCCGACCAAAACATCTCTGTCGTAAATTGCAATCGCTTGTCCAGGAGCAATTCCCCATTCTGGTCTTTTTAACATGACCTTTAATCTTTCATTTTCTGTATTGAACTTACCACTAGTCGATTTGCCTCTGTACCGGACTCTGATTTCTACTTCTTTTGAATTTTTTAAATCATTATTATGTATTTTAAAATCAGACAAATAAAAACAAGACTTAAACAAATCATTAAAGTCAGACAAGAATACGTTCCCGGTATGAGTATCTATGGAATTAACAAAATAACGACGGTTTGTTTTGATACCCAGTCCTTTTCGCTGTCCGATGGTGTAATAGGGATACCCTTTATGATGACCCAGCCAATTCCCCTGAAGATCGAAAAACGCACCTAGTTTAATAATTTTCTCTCTCTTTTTGCATTCTTCGCGTAAAAAAAGTCTGTAATCACGGGTTTCGGTAAAGCAAGGCCCAACGCTTGAATTAACGTTGCCAAAATAACCGAAACCAATTCTTTGAGCTATTTCTTTTACCTCATCGAATGACAGGCCACCTAAAGGAAAGATAATTCTGTCAAGCATTTCAGGTTCTAAACCCCAAAGGAAAAAACTCTGGTCTTTATCATCATCAAATGCTTTTTGGATGGCTTTTTGTCCTTGAATTTGAATAATTTGGGCATAGTGCCCCGTGGCTACAAAGTCACATTTTAACTCATTGGCCTTAGCAAACAAAACTGGCCATTTAATCTTTTGGTTACACCTGACACAAGGGTTAGGTGTCTGCCCCATGAGGTAACTATCAACAAAGTGGTTTACCACTTCTGTTGAAAAAACTTCCTGAATATCAACATAATGGTGTTCAATGGACAAAATATCTGCGATTGAATTAATCCGGGCTAGTAGAATGGGGTTGGTTTTAGTAATAAATGTAATCCCCACAGGGAAAAAACCCATTTCGCGCAAACTATGAATGGCAACAAAACTGTCCCTGCCACCGCTCAATCCCAGTAAAACTCTTTTTTGAGGGGTCATTTGTGCCTAATTCAGGGGTTTGATACTGCAACTGGTAAAACTTTACCATTGAAGTATTTCCATTTATACAGTGCAAAATCGGCAATAAATTCGGCCATTTCTTGGGGTTTCAGAGGGGCTGCGTACGTAGGGAAAGCCTTTGTCAACATCTCGGTTTGTACTGCGCCCAGCGCCAGGCAGTTAAAGCGGATATCCAGGTGATTGTATTCCACAGCCAAACATTCGGTAACTGCGGACATAGCCGCTTTAGAGGCGGAGTAAACCGAAAGGCCGGGAAATTTCGAACTACCTTGAAAACCTCCCATTGAACCAATGTTCACAACATGACGAACTGGTGAGTGTTTTATCTTCTCAATAAGACTTTGAATTAATAGTATGGGCTTCTTGAAGTTAACATTCATTATTTCATCAATTTCATTAGGTGTTAATTCCCCAAAAGGCTTGTTTATCAATGTTCCTGCATTATTTATCAGAATATCAATTGTGTGGGGTAAATCGGAAAATATTGTTTCCGGCAAATCTGTTCTGAAATCAAAAGGAACTATGGTAATATGATTGCTTCCAATTTTTTCCATCAATTTAGAAGTATTTGAAGTCAATGCAAATATTTTATGTTCCTTCGATAATATTTTTACCAATTCGAACCCAATTCCCTGACTGGTTCCTGTAATAACTATGTTCATGTTTTCAATATAGTTTCTGTTTAACAATAATCCTAAGAAAAACGACAATACATTTTCGAACATTTTTCAAGAATGTATTTCCTGCTAATTTACTATGCTATGTCTTTAAACAAATATACGCCTAAATCTGATTATCTTTTGACATAAAGCTACCAATATTTCTTACATTTGTCAGTGAAAACGATTTCAAAGAAAAAACAGTGATAGGAGACACCCACGACTAATAAAAATAGACACACAAGGGCATGATTATGAAAAAATATGGCTGTTACTCAACCCTGAAGGGGTTTAATAACACTAACCTCTGGTGACAACCAGGGGAAAGAAACGCCCATAGTTTGACAGCGCCCCGAAGGGGATCAATGCGCAGATATTAAACACTTAACGAAAATATAAGCCTATGAAGCGCCCATGCCGACAACCGATTTTTCGACACACAGGGGCATGATTAAAGTCGGCA
>JBBISE010000142.1:0-9541 GCA_037441445.1 Salinivirgaceae bacterium | reverse complement strand
ATTCAATTTTTTTAACAAAAAAAAAGGACTGTCTAGTCTTTTTAGACAGCCCCATATTAACAATAGTTCGTTAAACTTTTTTAACTATCTGATAATCAATACATACTTCGAATACGCTCAGCATGACGCAAGTGATTAATATTGAGCCACTTGTCATTTTGAGTGGAGTCGAAAAATAAAAGTTTAACGAACTATTAATTAAAAATCTTACAATAATATCAATACTCAACCTACACGCCAATCATGAACGTGATGATTATGGTTTAAGATGGTGATATTTATTGTCATAGATGCTTTTATACTAATAAGAAGTGGGTGAACCGAGCCGAATCATGGCGCAACGGAAGCCCAGGTCATCACGTGTATCCGTTTCCTGAAGGAACCGACGTGTTGAAGGACTGAGCCAGTATGCACGGTCTTTCCATGAACCACCTTTGTAAACGCGAGCTCTGTCCGTAATTAAACTGGTAGCAAAAGGCTCCATAAAGAATGAACGGTTTGGCTGTGATACTGAGTCGTTCAATACCGGATCCCAAACTTTTGTATAAGCCTTGCCTTGTGCGTATCGATAAACATTCATGGTTCCGGCCTCTTTAGAAGCGTCGGGATCTTTGTAGTAAATGGAAGACTCATAATCGCCATCCAAATAATTAATATTATCAGACTTACGGTAATTTCTTCTATCCAAAGCCATCTCCTCTTTTATTGGCTGAGTAATAATACGTCCGGTTGTATCATTGGTAACATACTTAATTTTACCACGGTCAACATTTACTTTTGGCTCTTCAAAAACATTCCCACGTAAAGGACGAAATTCGTTAAAATCAGCGAATGAAAGAGGGCGGTAAACATCCATTACCCACTCGTTAACGTTACCGGCCATACAATAAAGTCCAAAATCATTCGGCCAATAAGAACGGACTGGGGCAGTAATATCAGCCTTGTCATTTAAAGCACCGGCAACACCCATGTAGTCACCAGAGCCACGGACAAAGTTTGCCCGCATCTGACCTTGATCTTCCGCCTTGCGGTAACGTACGTAATCGCCATTCCACGGATAAATTCTTCTTTCATAATATCTTTCACCAGCTGCGTAACCAACCAAAGAAAGAGCGGCATATTCCCACTCTGCCTCTGTCGGGAGACGATACTTTGGTAATAACATCCCGTCTTCAATAGAAACCCTCTGCGTTGCCTCATCGGCTGAACGACCCACTATCTCTGCATCGGCCAATCCTCCATCACCAGCAAATTTATCAATCCTTCGTCCTGCAAGATACGCATCAGTATTAAAAATAATATGGTTTAACGGATTACCAACAAGCTGAGCTGTTACTTTCTCCTCTTCTGTTTTGCGCTCCCACAAACCATTTCTTATCAGGATTTCTTCGTTTACCCGATCAGTACGCCACAAGCAGAAATCATTGGCTTGCAGCCAATTAACACCAACAACAGGATAATCCTGATAAGATGGATGACGGAAATAATATTCAACCAAGGGCTCATTGAAGGCTAACCTGTCCCTCCATACCAAGGTATCAGGCAATGCTTTTGCCACAATTTCCGGAAAATCAGTTCCGAAAACCCGCTCAAGCCAAAATATATATTCGCGATAATTGACATTAGAAATCTCTGTTTCATCCATATAGAATGAGGACACAGAAACCTTTTTTGGAATGTTATTCCAATCCTTCATTACGTCATCGGTAACCTGTCCCATAACGAACGATCCTCCCTCAACCAAGATGAGCCCCGGGCCAGTTTCCTGCTCAAAGTATCCGCTTCGATCCCTAAAACCACCGTTTTTCTCTTCATCCTTTGACCAGCCAGTAATACTAGATTTCGGCTTTGAACATCCCGCAATTATAATAATCACGAAAAAAAAAGCTGCATAACTTATTCTTTTGACTCTCATATATTTCATTTTTTACTACCTTCAACAAATTCCACGGCATGTCAACTAATCAGTGGACAGCGTAAAAATAACGCATTTTTCATTAGAATCATACAACTCAATAAAAAAGTTTGCATGTTTTTGATAAAAAAAAAAACAAAATCACCATGTATTCTGTATATAAATCTCATTTCCAAACATATATACAGACGGTAGTCGATATAAAAATTTTACAGAAAAAACTGCTTTTATCGCTTTCCCCTTTAAGGAATAAGCCGGACTTATTCCCAAAAATGGATATTGCGTGGTGGACACAAAAAACATACCGAATTGATTTTTCTTTGATCCGTAAAAAGCACCATAAAAAAATGAATTCTTCTTTGTTTGATTAACGATTACGATGTGAGGCCGTAAATAAATTTTGTTGTTTTGATTACGGAAAGGGTGAAGATCTATATTAGAACCCGCGGTGAAGATATATCTGTAATTTCTTGTTTTACTTTGACTTCCAGAAAAGCTTGCCTTATCAAAAAGGTTTTGGACGGTAAAACCCAAGGTATGTTCTTCAGTGAAAACGGCCGTTCCCAATGACAAACCTACACTCCATAATGATGGGAACGAAGCGCTCACGCCAGAATATCCAGCCAAATGCGACTCAAGAACGACTTTTTTACCGTTGACAGCATGATTATGTAATTCGGGAGCAACACCAAGACTTAAAGACCATTTCCCAAAGAGATGAAAAAAACGGGATAGTTGCATGGAAACCATCGAATGCTTGTACAGTCCCTCACTATAAACTACGGTATAAAATTCAATTCCTCCTTTAAGATTGGCGTTATAATAACTCAAGGCCGCCTGCAAGTTTTTAAAATTGTTTTCACCCACTCCTTGAAATCCAGCACCAAACGAAGCCCTGTTTTGGTTTGTCAATCCAGTAAAGGCTGGGTTTAACAAATAGGATTGCTCACTAAAGACCAAGGAAAAGCGCTCTTGTGCTGACAAAAATAAGGCGAATACAACAAAGGAAAAACAGAAGAAAGCCTTTCGCAAAAATAACGGGGCTATAGGCCTTAATCTGCGTTTGCGTAGTCTCATGTGCCGATATTTTATTGATTAATTACAAACGTTTTTGAAAAATATTACTCCGCTCCTGCTTTAAAGATGAATTTTGTGCATTTACAACCCCAAATCATATGTGCTATTCCGCAAATCTACAAAAGACTTTCTACAAAGTATTATTTTTTTGATCAACTGGCGGCTTTCTTTTACATATGCCACAGAATTCTCTGCTTCACTCTGGAATAAAATACGATTAGGAAATTGGATAACTAATTGATAGGTAATTTATTTTATTAAGAGTTTTTTTTGCGTTTTAGTTTTTTTTAAAGAAAACGTTTTACCGACTTAACAATAATTGCAGCGCTGTTCCGTAATATTGGGGTAATCATAAAAATATCAAATTATGCGCCTATCAATCCGTATCGTCGGTTTAGTCATTTTTTCAAATTTTGTACTGCTTTCAAAAGGACAAAGAACAACTGAAGCATTACACATTCAATGGAAAGAAATTGGTATTAATAAACCCTATGCTGTTGACTGTGTATTTGAAGAAGATGCGCCCCATCTGCCCAGAATAACTAAAACTATTATTTTACCTTTTATGCCTGGGAACTTATCAGTGCAACTAAGCAACATTGAAAGCGAACCGTCCGAAAAACAATTTCGGGGTTACGAAATTCATAAACTAGGGAATGATTACGATTTAAAATACGAAACCGGTTATATCAATCATAAACCGGTGGTTTTGGTCACTATAGGCCTGGCATCGAATAAGGGGGGGCAATTACACCTTTTGAAGAGTGCAACCATTACTATTGATCTACATGAACAAAAAAGCACACAGGCCCAAAAAACAGTTAAGGCAAACTCTGCACTGAAAACAGGAAACTGGCGCCGGATTAAAATCAATGGAAGTGGCATTTACAAAATTACGTTCGAACAGTTGCAGGACTGGGGTATGTCAAACCCTGAGAATGTGAGGGTGTATGGTACAGGTGGGCTTTTATTATCAAAACGAAACAATGCCAACGATTCGGACGACCTATATGAAAACCCGGTTTACATGGAAACCAATGGCGATGGGATTTTCAATAGTGGTGATTACATTCTGTTTTATGGACAGGGTATGATTAGTTGGTCTTATGATAAGCCAACGAATAGATACAGCCATATTAAGCACCCATACAGTGATGAAGGTAACTATTTTATTACCACCAGTCTGGGAGCAGGAAAACGTATTGTCGCCAGTGACTTTAATTCATCAGCACACGATTATTTGACCTCAACCGGAGATATAACTTTGGTCTGGGATGATGATTTGCAAAATCCGAATGCAACGGGCAGGTTGAAATTTGGCGAACTACTCCCCCCTGGTGAAAAAAGAAATATCTCATTCAATTTTCCTGCCCCCCCTGTTTCCGACGAAGATGTAACAATACAAACCCAGGTTGTTGGATACCAGAGTAGCCAGGAGCCTCAATGTTCCTTTGAATTCAAAGTTGGCGAGACCCAAATCCATAGAAGTTTCCTGATTGGTTATCACCCCGATTCCTACAGTGAAGTTTGGGATTTGAAGTACCAGACAAGTCGCAAGAAACTAAATGTAACGCCATTGACTGTTACGGCTCAATACATTGCCACAAGTATTGCGGCCCGGGGTTCTGTAGATTTCATCCGAGCCACAGCCAGAGTTAACCTGAACTTAACGCAATCCAATTCTTTGTTTTTTGCCGATTCGAAAAATATTGTAACAGGAACAATTAAACAGTATCAGCTTGAGGGGAGCAATGTATCGGTCTGGAATATTACCGATCCGTTAAATCCCATAAAAATGAATGTACAAGTTGATGGAAACACCAATCGATGGAAATACACCAATGATCAAAACCAATTCTACTGCGCGTTCAACAATTCGGGAATCTCAAATTTCACGGATTTGGGGACACTGGCCAATCAGGACATACACGGACTGCCCGTGCCGGACATGATAATTATAACAGCTCCGTTGTTTAGGCAGGAAGCAGAAAGACTTGCTGAATTCCGAAGAACGTTCAATAACTTGCAAGTAGTTGTACTGGAACCGCAAATAATTTACAACGAATTTAGTTCAGGAATCCCCGATGTGACAGCGATTCGAAATATGGCCCGAATGTTTTACCTGCGGTCAGGAGAAAGTAGCCGCGATTTCAAATATTTGTTGCTAATTGGGGATGGTAGTTATGATAACAAATGGGCAGCAACAACAAATAACCATATTCTTACCTATCAGGATATTAACTCGCTCGATAAAGTAGCCTCATTCGAAAGCGACGATTATTATGGGTTGCTTGATAACAATGAAGGCGGTCAGGATCTTTACGGAGGCGACACTTTTAATGGTTTCCTCGACATTGCTGTTGGAAGGCTCCCGGTAGAAACCCTTTTTGAAGCGCAAACCTTAATAAATAAAATAATCGAATATAGCCGTAATCCAAAATTAGACTCTTGGAAAAATGAGCTCACCTTCCTGTCAGACGATGCTGATGGGGGAGATTTTGTTTTACAACAACAAGCATACGAATTGTCTCAAATTATCGTTGGAAAATACCCGTGGTTTAACAACAACCTGATTTTCATGGATGCCTACCAACAAGTCTCGACCCCCGCAGGACAGCGATACCCTGCAGTCCGGGAAGCAATAAACAGTATCATCCATCGCGGCACTCTTTTAGTAAATTATACTGGACATGGCAGTCCAAACCAACTTGCCCATGAGGCTGTTATAGACAAAACAATGGTCAATAACTGGAAGAATTCCGAATATTTGCCATTCTTCATGACTGCCTCGTGTGAGATTGCCCGCTATGACGATCACAAAAAGAAATCCATTGGTGAATTAATTTTGCTAAATCCCAATGGAGGAGCCGTTTCCATGTTTACAACCACACGCGCAGTTTTCGTTTCCGGCAACCATTCGCTAAGCACCCGATTTTACAACCGTGTTTTTGAACGAAAAGTAGATGGCAACTATTCGACACTGGGAGAGATAATGGTTGACTCAAAAAACCAAATGACGTCGGGAGGGACAAATCACCGGAAATTTACCTTGTTGGGGGATCCCTCCATGAAACTTATTATTCCCCCGTACAGGGTCATGACAGATTCTATTAACGGAAACAATGCCCAAATGACCGTCGATACTATTGGGGCACTTCAAAAAGTAACAATACATGGACGAATTACAGACACGTTAGGAAACCATATGCCAAATTATGAAGGCATTATTTATCCAACCGTTTATGACAAACCAAAGGAGAAGCAAACGCTGAATAATGACGGAACCGGAGAATTTTCTTTTAACACGCAAGACAACATACTATATAAAGGAAAAGCAACAGTTACAGGTGGCAAGTTTTCTTTTGAATTCATTGTTCCCTTGGACATTGACTATGATTTTGGAAGGGGAAAAATTGGCTATTATGCTCAAGATGGAAACAGCGATGCCCAGGGAGCATTCCGTTTCTTTTTCATTGGCGGCTCAAGCAACAATACCATTGCTGATGCACAGGGACCCGAAATCAACCTATTCATGAACGATACCAATTTTGTATCGGGCAGTTCAACCAATGAAACACCATTGTTGATTGCCCAGTTCTTTGATCAAAATGGAATAAACACCACCGGAAACGGTATCGGACACGAAATAACGGCTCGGTTAAAGCACGACTTAAATAATGTTCTAGTACTTAACAATCACTACGAAAGCGATATAAACAGCTATCAAAGCGGAAAACTTCAGTACCAATTGCTGGATTTGCCCGACGGAGAAAACCAAATAACTTTACGGGCGTGGGATATTCTGAACAATTATACAGAAAAGAAACTCGACTTTGTTGTTGCCAACACCGAGAAAGCTGCCCTGTCGCATGTTTTGAATTACCCAAATCCATTTACAACCCATACAAAGTTTTTATTCGAACACAACCAACCTCATGTCCCGTTGGAAATTACCATACAAGTCTTTACTGTTACAGGACGGTTAATTAAAACCTTGCAAACAACCATGCAGGGAAACGCTTACCAGCTTAATCCGCTAACATGGGATGGACGTGATGATTTCGGAGATCGTTTGGGGCGAGGAGTATATATTTACGCAGTAAAAATTAAAACCCCGGATGGAAAAACGGACACGAAATTTGAACGGTTGGTCATTTTAAAATAAACAAAATGATTACTTTTGCAATTTAATTCCCATTCCATCGTTAAAGCAGGAATTATAACCCATTTTCAATACTAGTACTAATTCAAGAATGATAACATGACCACCAGAATTTTCATTGCATTTTCGCTCGTATTAATAAGCCATGTCCTTATAGCCCAATCGGTTGGAGACACCACTGATGCAAGTGGCCGCAATTTGCGGTACAACCCAATCCGTCATGCTGCCCCATTTCTTACCATTTCGCCAGACTCTCGGTCAGCAGGTATGGGCGATGTTGGTGTAGCTACAGCTCCCGATCCCTTTTCTATTAACTGGAATGTTGGCAAGTTAGCCAATATTGACGGTAAAACAGGTTTGGCTTTAGGCTACACCCCTTGGTTACAAAAATTGGTTAAAGACATTCATCTTTCTTACCTTACAGGATATTATAGATTAGATGAAAACCAAGTAGTTGGGGGTTCTCTACGTTACTTTTCTTTAGGCGAAATTATTTTTCGCGACAATGCAGGGGAAGAAACCAAACGCCACACACCCAATGAGTTTGCCCTTGACGGAGCCTATTCAAGAAAGTTAGGCACCTCTTTTTCAATGGGTTTAGCTGGCCGGTATATCTACTCAAACCTTACAGGAGCAATGACTTCAGGAAATGAGACCCTCAAGGCTGCACATGCCTTCTCAGTAGATTTAGGAGCTTATTATCACCAGAAGGCCAACCTTATGGATTATCCATCAAAAATTTCTGCAGGGTTGGCATTGACAAACATCGGTTCAAAAGTCACCTATTCCGAGAACAACAAAAACTTCCTCCCAATGAACATGAGGCTTGGTGGTGGAGTTGCCATGGAATTGGACGCCTACAATGCTGTAACGTTTTTGGTTGACCTAAACAAGTTAATGGTCCCAACACCTGGAGTAACCACTGATGACGCCATAAACAGCCAAAACACATCGGTTGCAGCAGCCATTTTTCAGTCGTTCAGCGATGCTCCTGGAGTCAATGGAAGTGTCATGAAAGAGGAACTGCAGGAAATAATGTGGTCGTTTGGGTTCGAATATCTTTATGACAAAAAGTTGGCTATTCGTACCGGTTATTTTCACGAGCACGAACGTAAAGGAAACCGAAAATATGTGACTGCTGGTGCCGGTTTTAAGTTGAATATGCTTAGCATGGACTTGTCTTACCTTATTCCCACCGTTGCCAATCACCCTTTGGCACAAACCATACGGTTCAGCATTATCTTGGATTTGGGTGCCATGGTAAATTAGCAAATTAAACATGAATACAATTCGTATTGGTTTCGGATATGATGTTCATCAACTGGCTGAGGGCGAATCCCTGATTATCGGGGGAATCGCCCTCGATCATTACAAGGGCACAGTTGCCCACAGTGATGGTGATGTTCTTGTGCACGCTATTTGCGATGCGCTTCTCGGCGCAGCGGCGCTGGGTGATATTGGAAAACATTTTCCCGACAACGACCAAACCTTCAAAAACATTGACAGTTGCCAACTTTTAAGCAAAACCTGTCACCTTTTGCGTGAACAAGGATTTGAAATTGGGAATATTGATTCTACCCTGGCATTGCAGAAACCCAAAATTGCACCGCATATTGAGTCAATGCGCAAAAAACTCTCCGATGTAATGCAAACAAACTTTGAAAATATCAGCATAAAAGCCACAACAACCGAAAAATTGGGCTTTGTGGGACGGGAAGAAGGGGTCGAGGCGTATGCATCGGTGTTAATTTACAAAGGTTGATTACTTGGGCATTTCAAGTTTTTCTTAGCTTTCTTTTGAAAAATCAGTCATAGGATTGATAAAGCAGTCGGCGAAGATGGGCATGGTGTTGTTGTTGGAAAAAATTCTACAATGATGGGTTTTGTGGCATGCCGAGACGCAAAACATTGTGTCTCGGCACGCAATAATCAAAACAATGCAATTACACGATAGCCGCAAAGAACAGGCTACTCGCTGATAACCTTAAATTCTACATGCCGGTTTTGCTGCCGTCCATCTTCGGTTTTGTTATCGGCAATGGGCTGACTAAAACCGTAGCCTTCGAAGGTAAGACGGTCGGTGGCAATTTGTTGTGCCAACAGATAATCAACAACGGCTTTTGCTCTTTCCCGCGATAGTTTCTGGTTTGTGGTTGCCCCTCCGGTATTGTCGGTGTGTCCGCTGATTTCGATTTTCAGGGTTGGAACCTCTTTCATGACTCCGGCAAGGCGGTTAAGCTCCGGATAGGATTCAACACGAAGAATGGCTTTTCCAGGGTCAAAAAATACGTTGCGAAGAACTATTTTTACGTCCTTTTTAATGTTGTTCAATTTAACCCAACTTGCGGCCCCCAACCCCAAAAATCATTATTTTAACGTGCATTGAA
>JBBISE010000141.1:0-9578 GCA_037441445.1 Salinivirgaceae bacterium | reverse complement strand
AAATTTAAATCAAAGCAAGATTGTTTTAACCAACAACCTTATGAAACTTGACAACATTATAAAAAAGGACTGGCAATACGCGCCAGGTTTGCTTTAAATTTGTCTAACACCGGACGTTTTATCCATTCGTGATAATGAATCAACTCACTATCTTTCAAATCCTCTAAAAACCAATAAGTTAACTCGGAAGTAATCACAGGATCGTAAATCAAGGCATTCACTTCAAAGTTTTGGCTGAAACTTCGGTAGTCCATGTTGGCTGTACCAATGGAGCAGAAAGCATTATCGACCATAATTATCTTACTGTGATTGAAACCTTTACGATAAAAATAAACCTCAATTCCTGCCTCAATCAATTCTTTGACAAATGACAAGGTTGCGTAATAAACAATATGGGAGTCGTTGTAGCCCGGAATCAGAATTTTAACATCAATACCACTTAAGGCAGCTGTTTTTAAGGCAGTCAGGATGCTTTCGTTTGGCAAAAGATAGGGTGATGAAATATATACATTCTTCCTGGCCAGTGTGATAGAGGAAAAATAGGCCTGCATAATGCTTGCCCAATCTGAGTCGGGACCCGAGGCTACAATTTGTATCAGGGTATTGTTGTCAATTAAGGGTTTGGGAAAATAATCGGGACTATCGAGCAATTCCTTCTTCAGGAAAAACCAGTCGGTGGCAAAAATTATTTGCAACGCGTTAACCGACTCACCTTCCAGCATAAGGTGTGTATCGCGCCAGAAGGGTATTTTGGGTTTTCCATGGATATAATGGTCTGCAATGTTTATTCCACCAACAAAGCCCACTTTGCCATCAACAATGGTTATCTTTCTGTGGTTGCGATAATTAATTTTTCCGGTCAGAAAAGGAAACCGAACTGGCATAAAACAACCGAACTCAATTCCTTGTTTCTCAAGGTTTTTAATAAAAGTATTTCGTAATTCCCAACTGCCCACGTGGTCGTAAATAACTTTGACTTTCACTCCCTGGTTCACTTTTTCTACCAGGATTTGACCTAATTCCTGACCAACATTGTCTGAGAACAAAATGTAATACTCCAGATGGATGTGGTGTTTAGCCTTTCTTATCTCGTCAAACATTGTCCGGAAGGTATCGCGACCATTATTCAATATTTGAGCCCGGTTTATATGAGTTAGAATAGCTTTACTGTTCTGGAGCAATAGCTTCACTATTTTTGTTTTATCTTTAATATACCTGTTGTGAATGTAGGTCTTTCGTGCCAAATCGCTAAGTTGTTTGGCGCTCAGTTCTTCGAATTTTATGAAATCGACCAATCCTTTGCGACTAAAAATTTTTTGTTTTCGGTAATTCTGTCCCAAGAAAAGATAGAAGACAATACCAACAATTGGGAAAAGAATCAGGATTAGAATCCACGACATAGTCTTGTGCGGAGAACGGTTCTGACTGATTACAATAATGGTAATTGTAATCACAGTCAAAACATAAACCCAGTTAAACACTATGCTTAGGTTTGGCCAAAAATCATGAATACTATTTAACAGCGCATCAAACATAAACAGGTAAAGATTTCATAGCGGGAATTATTTTTCTGGAAGACAATCTAATAACTGTTTAATAGTTATAGAATTGGCGCACTTGAAATGTTTTTCGGGGCACTCTCTTTTGCCGTGTAAACCACAAGGACGACATGATAATTTTTCGTTTGTTTCAACCACAACTCCATTTGAACCTACAGGGCCAAACCCAAACCAGGGAACGGTGCTGCAAAATACAGCGACAACGGGGGCATTGACACTACTGCACAAATGTAACGGGGCAGAATCGTTAACATAATTCATCAGGGCATCTTTCATTAAGGCTGCCGATTCCAGAAGTGTAAGCTCCCCGCAGAGGTTTACCGCTTTATTTCCGGTTTTCTCAACAATTCGTTGACACAAAAGACTATCAGACTTACTTCCAAGCAAATACACCAATACGTCGGACTGCATTTGTCTAATCAGCTCAACCCACTTATTTTCGGGGAACTGCTTTGTAAACCAAACTGATGCCGGAGCAATGCAAATATATTTTCCTGTTTTAAATTTCCTGACCCCAAACTCAACAAGATCAGTAATGTAGATTTTGGGCTGGGCCGGGACATTATCGGTAATGAATTCAATTAGTTTTTGGTTACGATCAATCTCATGGGTACCGTCAAGTTTATGCGGAGCCTTGTTTTGAAGAAAAAAAGACAGGGGATTTTTCTTAAAGCCACTTTTTATTGGGGCATTTGACATTGATGTAATAAGCCCCGAACTAAAAAAACGCTGAACGTTCACCACAATATCGTATCTGCTTATACGAACCTGCATTATGATTTTCAGCAACGATTTATACTTGTTGTTTTTCTTATCCCAAATCCGAATTTCATTTACGTGTGGGTTGGTTTCGAAAATCACCTCGTTGCCTTTGCGGACAAGCACATCAATTTTGGCCTTAGGGTAGAATACCCGAAGCTTTTCAACCAATGCCGTAGCCAGTATGGCATCGCCAATGAAGGCTGTTTGTATAATGAGAATTTTATTCAATTTTGAATTCATTTCTTAATGATTAAAAACATATTGAATGATATTTGCCCCCATTTGGAGCGCTTTTTCCCTGGTCTCGGGCGAATTGTTGTGTACTTCGGGTGATTCCCAACCGTCGCTCAAATCGGTCTCATAGGTATAGTACAAAACCAACCGGTTCTCAATAAAAATTCCAAAACCCTGCGGAGGTTTGTTGTCGTGTTCATGTATTTTGGGCAAACCCTTGGGGAAATTATACTTTTGGGTATAAATTGGGTGATTCACAGGAAGTTCTACCAATTGCTTGTCGGGAAAAACTTTGATAATCTCGCGACGAAAAAAGGGATCGAGGCCATAATTGTCATCCACATGAAGAAACCCGCCCGATTCGAGGTACAGGCGCAGGTTTTTAACCTCTGCCTGTGAAAAAACAACATTGCCATGCCCAGTCATATGAACAAACGGGTATTCGAACAACTGAGAGCTGCCCACATCAACCTCGTCGTGGCGAGGGTTTATGTTTGTTCCCAGATTTTTGTTACAAAATTCAATCAAGTTTGGTAAAGCAGTCGGATCCGCGTACCAGTCTCCCCCTCCGGCATATTTAAGCAATGCTATTTTGGTTGGATAATCTTGTCCATTTAAGGAAAAAGACCAAAAGAGAAGAAAAAAAATAATGGCTTTCATAAATCAGGAATTAACAACATAAAATGTATGACAGGCGGCAATACCGGCAGTTTCAGTTCTTAACCTGCTCATACCCAGCGATACAGCAACGAAACCATGTTGCAAGGCCAAATCCAATTCCGAATGGCTAAAATCGCCCTCGGGTCCAATTAATACAATTACGTTCCCTTCTTTTGGCATTGCTTCAATAAGCGGCACCTTTTCCATCTCAACACAAACAGCAATATATTTAAATTTAACCTCTTTGCAACTTTCAATGAAATTCTTAAACTTTTGAGGTTCGTTCAAAACCGGAAAATGCTGTTTAAGAGACTGTTTAGCGGCGGCGACCATTACCCTGTTAAGACGTTCCATTTTAACCACTGTACGTTCAGAATGCTCACAAATTATAGGTGTCAGCCGGTTAAAACCAAATTCTGTGCATTTTTCTAGCATAAATTCGTATCGCTCGATATTCTTAGTGGGTGCTACTGCCAAATGTAGGCAACAATTTCCATGATCACTTTTTTGGCGTTCAACAATTGAATAGGTAATCCGGCCACGCGAAATCTCGTTCACAATTGCCTGAACCAGAGTCCCTTTTCCATCAGTTACCTGGATTTTTTCGCCAACACATAACCGCAACACTTTTAACGCATGATAGGCTTCATCGCCAGATAAAAAATGATCCGTTTCTATATTTTCGTTGACAAATAGGGGTAATGAAGTATCCATCGAGCTAATTTGTATCGTTTTACTATTTTTGTTCTTGTTCCTTTTGTTCTTTTTTCTCCTCTGTGGAGACTCTTTGTTCCTGACCTGCACCTGCTTCTTTAGTACCTTCTTCCAACTGCTGGTTTTCTTTTATTGGTTCAGGATTTTTTTCGGGGTTTAACTGCTGTGTTGGAATATCGGGCTCAGCTTCTTTTTTACCTCTGGTTTTTTTGCCTTTTTTCTTTAAATCCTCTTTTTTGCCTCCCTTAAAATAGAAAAGCGACTCGTCTTTGACCCTTGGATAGGTCAAATAGTAGGCGTATTTTGCTCCTTCGGCCTTGAGTTTCCTGTTTTTCAACTTAATCTTATCAATCATTTCATTATAAACCGGATCACTTGAAACTGACAGTAATGAATTTAACGTGTATTTGAAGAAATACCAGTGGTTTGGTGCTGGCTCAAGATAAATAATAAATTCTGGCCTTGTTTTAACATACCTTATTTCAATTGATCCTTCAACATATTTGTTCACGGTCTTCTCAAGAATATGTCCTATGCCTATTTTTCCAAAGGATTTAAAGGCCTGGTCAATTGAATCCCAGCGCATGTTGACATCCGTAAATACAAAACTGTGTTTAAATCCTTCTGGAATATTTTTGGGAGTTCCAAAAAGTTTTTGCTCCTCCATTAACAACTTTAACGCTTCAGCACCTATAAGGTCTGTCATTCCATGCTCATAATCAGTTCCAAGAGTATTTATTGAGCCTAAACTTTGCATTTTATTCAAAGTATCAGCCAAATAAACCAGGTTTGGTTCATTGAAGAAGAAATCGAACGACATAAATAAATCGGCAATCAGTTCTTTTCTTTCTCTGGAATGCGTTAAACTACCTCTTGTTCTGAGTTTTACCTGACCAAGATCACGAACCATATTTATTTCCCCTGAGCTAAAGAAATCGGCTGTTTCCGTATTAAGAGAAACAAAATTATCTTTCAATAAGAGGTTTTGCAGTTTTTCCTGCGAACCAACTTCATATTTCTTTGTTTCGCGTTCGAACCTTAAATAGCCCGGCGTGGAGGTGTAGGTGTGAAAGTTTGGTCGGGTGGTTTCATCAAAAAATGTGGGATATGTTACTACAGAATCCATGTTGGTTATTAAAGAATGCTGTAATTTTTTAAGGTTGATACTTTCATTCTCGGCACCAACGGGAATAAGGACATTGTCAGGAACAATTTCGGAGCGGAATTTTATCCAATGTTGAGCCAATCCTTTGGGGAGATTCAGCATTTTTGCACTTCCTTCGAACAGTAAATACTGATTTTCAGCAAACAACGAAACATTTCCCATGTAGGCAAATGCCGGATTAAGGGTAAATGAATGGTCTTCAATAATTTTTCCGGTTGCATAGGTTGAAATTGTCTCTTTGTTTACTGATATTACAGAAAACCTGATTTTCTGAACTTTTTTATCGATGTCAACATAATCGTAATAACCGTCGCCCGAGTAGAACAAACGACCGGCAATATTTATGGTTGCATCATACATAGTGTGGTATTTGGTTGCCCTACTGGCTAAGGCTTTGGCCATGGGCAGGGCCCTGTGGCGTGCGTCCGGGTCAATAGTAATATGACCATCGGAGGGAAAAATTGTAGCATCAGCAACATGCACAAACTTCACTTCCTTTGTGAATAAAACATTGTTTTTGAGGTCGATGTCAGCAACTGGAGAAACAAAGTTCAGACTGTCCTGGTTTGAGTGCGTCGAGATAAAAAGGCTTCCAGCCGGGTTTGTTGTTGTGGCTTCGGTTTCAATTCGATGCCGTTGATTGGCAAAAGAGTGAACGGTTGAGGTTGATATTCCCACTTTTTCATTATCGATGTCCCAGTTCAGTTCATCGGCATAAGCCATATACTGGTTAACCGGGAACATCATTACGTTGTAGGCATCGTTTGATCGGAACCGTCCTTTGCGCGTAGTAAAATCGATATGCGAATTTACATTATCGGTTTTCATGGCTGTGTTCTGCTTGTCGAAAGAAGCCATGCTCCACGCTGAGGTTGCGGCGTCAATAGTATGCTCGGAATATTTAAACAAGTCGCTTTTCAAAGTACTGCGTTCAATGGCCATAAGCCCATGTCCGGTAATCTCCTTGGGTTCAACAACAAATCCACCGTTGAGCGTTGATTGCGCATTAAACATGGCAAGTGGCGTTGTGGTTGTTTTTCCAAACATTTTGTCGTTGTAAGGTTCCCAGTGAATACCAATATCTTTTCCTTCCATTAAAGGAAGCGATGGTTTGCTGGTTGAGCGGTTCAGAAAACGTTTCGAAAGTGTGTTCATGCTATCAAGGAAATAGGTGAAATCGTCGCTCCAGGTTGTTGTCCTAAGGTAGTCAACCTGTCCGCGAGCTTTTAAGCCCTGGTTACTAACCTCGATTATCCCGGTAGAATGTCCTTTTTTTCCGTAAGTAGTTATCCCATCTTGCGAACGGTCGTGTATAAAACCAAGCGAATAGTCCTTCTGAACCGTTAATACCTCTCTGAATTCCGGGAAAATGTTCCCCGACACAAACCTACCTTTGAGTTTCAGTTTCTCCGATTCAGGATTGTTCAAGCTATCCAACTTATAGGGGTCAAGTTCAAAGAAAACGCTATCGCGCCTGTAAACACCGCCAAATATGGTTGGTGCATCGTAATACACGAACGAGTGCTTGGTTGATTCAAAAATGGGAAAGCGGCTTATAAGTACTGTTCCTGATTTATTTCCAGGGTTGTCAATGTGAATAATACCCGACAAATCCTCAATCTTACTTCTTACTTTTTCAAGCACATGGTGACCCGATAAATCTATTCCCGTGGAAATCTCCATAACCAAAGAATCGACGCTCTCTATGGCTATACTAAAGGTTTTGTAATTAAAATTAAACCGCTTGCCATAATAGGTGTACAGTCCCGCCCTTAACTCGCCATCAAACTGTATTTGCCGGTCCTTCTTAAGTATAATCTGTCCCAAGGCTGGTTTGGTGATAACGCGGTTTGCTTTTGAAAACTCAAACTCAAAAATACCATTGATTTGTAAATCAAGGTTTTTTAATTCCAAAACGGCATTGTTTATTTTACCCGATACTTTTGACTTTATTGCAATAACATCGTAGTCTTTTTGCCGTGTAGCAGCGGAAAGATGATCGTACAACTTTTGCCGCACTGTTGCCGTAAAATTTTCTTTGTCGTAGTAAACATAACCTTCAAAGGATAAAATCATCAACAACTGTCGAATCTTATGGTCGGCGTATCGCATGTGCCGGGCTAACTGATCTGCTGTAAATGTTTCGGAATGAGTTTCTTGTACTAACTCCCTAATCTGATGAAGAGGATGTACTGTCGAAATACCTTGAATTCGATAATACCGGTCTGACGCAAAGTAATTGTACGATTCAAATATCGCCTCACCCGACTCACTTCCAAGCATCCGGGTGAACAAAATCCGTGTATCGTTCATATTCCATTTAAGCAACTCGGCAGAAATTTCCACTTTGTGGTATGAATCGAAATAGGGGCTTCGTGACATATTCGATGGATCACCATTTCGCAGCAGCTGAATTTCCCTTGGGTTTACAAAATATTGCATGTTAAGCCCTGGATGGTAAATAGAATCCTCGTCGAGGTACATTGACGTTACAGCATTGTTCGTAAAAACCTTTTCTTTGGTAAAGGTGTATGCCTCGCTCAAAGTCCTAAGGAAAACACGGTTTTTGAATACCGTATCACCATTTTCCACCACTTTTGTTTTGCGCCAGAAACTAAGAATTGCCGGCTCCTGCTTGCTTCCTGATCCAATAAACTGGCTTCCATGTTGTACGTAACCGCCGGTATAATCTACCTGATCATATAAATCCTTTATAAAGAAACGATTTTGAAACGATTCAAACTTAGGGAATCGTGCCGAAGAAGGATGTTCTATTTTTGCCGATTGGTAACGAAGAGTACCCTGTAATGGTTTGTCGAAATAGTAATAATTATAAAAGGTGGCGGTATCGACATTCAATAACGATCGACTGAGTTCGAAATTAAATTTGTCAAACGTAGCGTAAACCGAATCGGACGGAAAACCAGCCCTTTCCCAGTTTACTTTTCCTCCCATGCCTGCAAATTTATAGGTCGAGAAATCATAAAATCCGGAGGTCTCGAATATTTTTATACTATCATCCTGTGCATAGCAGGTTAACGTACTCAATGGCAATATTATAGTCAGGTTGTTGTCCGAATTGATTGTAAATACATATTGATCATTCGAGGTTTTCCATTGGGTTAAAGGCGCATCAAACAACAAACGGTTATCAATCAGTTTTTTAACGGAAAAAATAAAATTCCCAATGCGAGAAAGGGAAAAATCCGTGTTATTGCAGTATTCTCCCAGCAAATAATGAAAAATTTTGAAGTTTTTCCGATGTTCGACCTTATTTGAAAAAGAGATTAGGGTTTCTAAATATATTTTATAAACATCATAGGGTGCTTTTCTGATCTCCAGCAAATTATGCGATATGGCGCATATTTCTGATTGGGCTTGCTGATTAAAATATCCACTGTTCCAGGTGTTCAACACCACTGTATAATATTCCCTGGCTTCTTTTTTCGAAGGTTCATTTTTAGCTATCAATTCATTAATTTTGACTAAAAATGCGCTGTCGCACACAACGGCTACTTGCTCCTGCGCCCAACCGCCATGATAAACAAAAAGACCGAGAATAAACGGAAATATTTTTTTAAACAAGCTCATATGAGATTTATTTATAAGCAACTAAAAACAAGGCACGACCACTGGATATCATGGTGCCTACCGATTTGAAGAAAACCATTGTTTTGAGCTGTAGATGAAATTAACCCTTCGTCCTGATCGTAAAATCCACTCACAAAAAGTGTCCCTCCCTTTTTCAGGTGCGATCGATAAACAGCCATGTCTTTTGTAAGAATATTTCGGTTAATATTGGCTAAAATCACATCAAAAGAACCGGTAATAGCCGAACAATCTCCAGTATAACACTCTATATCAACCACTTCGTTCACTTCGAAGTTTTCAATCGAGTTCTCGACCGCCCATGGATCAATATCGATACCCACAACCTTGCCGGCTCCCATTTTTTTTGCCAAAATTGCCAGGATACCTGTTCCACAGCCCATGTCCAAAACCGACAAATTGTTGAAATTGAAATCCTTCATGGCTTTAATCATCAACCGTGTGGTTTGATGATGCCCGGTACCAAATGACATTTTTGGTGTAATAACTAACTGGTGCACAAAACCATCAACCGTAGGATGAAAAGGAGCCCGAACGTAGCAAAAACTATCGACAGGAATTGGTTCGTAGTTCGATTCCCACTCTTGATTCCAATTTTGCCGTTCTATTTTGGCATGTCTAACCTTTTCATTTTTAATACTTAGCGATAAAAATGCGTTGCCCGTCAAAGTAGCATTAAACAGTTCTTCCTGGATGTAGGCTTTCAGAACTCCATTGTCGGTTGTAAAACTTTCATAGCCGAGTTCAGCTAACTCGGATATAATAATATCGGGATCCAAGCCATTTAGGTCATCAACCGCAATTTCGGTTTCAATATAGTTTTTCATATGTTTATATTTTCGGTTAACATTGATATTCAGTTGTTTAATTAATTG
>JBBISE010000140.1:0-9730 GCA_037441445.1 Salinivirgaceae bacterium | reverse complement strand
TTTATAATTTTTCGGTTTACGGCCATATGGAACTTCATGCCGACTTTGATCATGCACTTGTGTATCGGAAAATCGGTTGTCGGCATGGGCGTTTCATATGTTCAAAATTTTTCAGTTTAAGGTCATATGGAACTTCATGCCGACTTTGATTATGCACTTGTGTGTCGGAAAATCGTTTGCCGGCTGGGGCGTTTCATAAGGCAAATCTTTACTTCGACTATATTAATTTGGAAATTATTAAACCCTCAATAGGATTTTTCAACCGGGGGAATGGCCGGATAAAAGTATTATCTTTGTGGGGTAGTTCAAGTGATCCGGATTTTTACAGCCTAATTGGGATTCCTGGCTGCGCTTTGAATGGCACAAATCGTAACACACAAGCAATTAAGACCCTTCGGCTGCGTCCAGGGAAACAACTCAGATTTTGCTGAGCGGAGTAGAAACGTTTTAATGGCAAATGCGTTTTTCAGCGTCATTACTTTTTACGGATTTATGAAAAAATCTTCCCTTTCAGGGAGAAATCATCATTTAAAAAAAGAACCATGCAGAATATTGTTATTGCCGTTGACGGCCATTCCTCGTGCGGGAAAAGCACATTGGCGAAAGCTGTGGCCAATGAACTTGGTTTAGTTTACATTGACACTGGAGCAATGTACCGGGGTGCAACCCTGATTGCCATGGAAAACGGATTAATAAACGGAGATTCAGTAAATGAGCCTGAATTGATCCACATACTGAGGAAAAGTATAATGACATTCAGGCTATCCGAAGGTCTAAATCGTTTATATCTTGGGGAACGTTGTGTTGAAAAAGAGATTAGGACTATTGAGGTGTCAGACAAAGTAAGTTATGTTGCAAAAATACCTGCTGTTCGTTCCATTCTGGTTGACTGGCAACGGCAAATGGGCAAATCTATGAACGTCATTCTTGATGGTCGTGATATTGGAACCGTGGTTTTCCCCAATGCTGATGTTAAACTTTTTGTTACGGCATCGGTAGAGACCAGGGCAAAACGGAGGTATGAAGAATTAATGGCCATGGGCGAACAAGTGACCTTAGAGGAGGTTTCAGAGAACATACAAAAGCGCGATTTTATTGACCAGAACCGTGAAACCAGCCCTCTGAGACAAGCCAATGATGCTGTTGTAATAGACAATAGTTTTTTGGACAGGCAGCAGCAGCTTTCCGTTGCCATTGAAATAATTAGAAATAAACGACCTGACATTTTTGTTACGTTATGATACGAGTCCATATTGACCCCAATTCAGGGTTTTGTTTCGGAGTTGTAACCGCTGTTAAAAAAGTAGAGAAATTTCTTTCGGAAAACCCGGGAAAGCAACTGTTCTGTCTTGGTTCCATTATGCATAATGCCGAAGAGGTAAAACGTATGGAAGAGCTGGGGATGGTTACCATTAATCATGGCAATTTAAGTGAAATGAACCCATCTCCGATTATGATACGCGCACATGGCGAACCGCCTTCAACCTACCAGAACATTGAAAATGCAGGACATGACCTTATTGACGCCACCTGTCCCGTTGTGTTAAAATTACAGGTACGGATTAAACAATCCTTTGAAGACAACCCCGACAAGCAAATTCTGATTTTTGGAAAAAAAGGACATGCCGAAGTAATTGGTCTTCAAGGTCAGACAAAGAACAAGGCTATTGTTATTTCCGATTGTACCGAGGTAAAAACCCTTGTTGATCCCCAGATCCCCGTAATCCTTTTTTCGCAAACCACAATGCCACAGGATAAATTCGAAACCATAGCCAATTGCCTCCAGGAACATTGCCAGAGAGGTGTCGAGATTTATAATACGATTTGTAAAAAGGTTTCGAACCGCGAACAAGAGCTTCGGGAGTTTTCTAAGAAACACGATGTCATCGTTTTCATTTCGGGACGTGACAGCAGCAATGGGAACCTTCTGTACCAGATATGCAAAAGTATAAATCCAAAAACCTATTTTGTTAGTTCGATCGAGGAGCTACAACATTCGTGGTTTGCAGATAATATTTCAGTGGGCATTTGCGGGGCAACCTCTACTCCACTTTGGCTGATGGAAGACGTTGCCAAAACTATCGAAAATTTGAACCATTGTTAAAAACATGTTTCTTAACACATTAATTAACACAAAGCGTACTCGCTATCACATATATTTGATTTTATGATACATACATCCTGTCATTTCGCTTTTGCAACAAATATGCAAATAATGATAACTATTTGGGTTTAATTCAGATTTTTTTTCTAAATTCGGCACTTCAAACGTTTGCTATAAATAATTGCGAACATTGATCAAAAACGCGAAAAAGATTTAAACATTGCACAATCAAACAATAAAAACAAAACAAAAAATCACAGTGAAAATTTAATTTTTGCTTTGTTTTGAAAATTTTGACCTGCCAAACGAACGAAATTGATAAATAAACCAAAAAAAATATAATCCCTATGAAAAATACACCCATTAATGGCGAAATCGTAAAATCGGTTATTGAGCAAATGAATTTAGGCGACCTTGGGAGGGCCACAATTCGCGAGATAGTAAAAGTTGTTGATATTATTCAGGAACGTTCGGGTGAGAAGTTTATCCGGATGGAAATGGGTGTTCCCGGTCTTGACCCAGTGCAAGTGGGCGTGGAAGCGGAAATTGAAGCCCTGAAACGGGGGGTCGCACGCGATTATCCGTCCATTGAAGGGATTAAGGAATTAAAAGAAGAAACAGCAAAATTTGTTAAAAACTTCATTGAAGTTGACGTTCAGCCTCTGGGATGCATTGCCACCGTGGGTTCAATGCAGGGAGGGTATGCTGTTTTTCTGGCTGCGTCGTACCTCGACCCTAAAAAAGATACTGCGTTGTTTATTGATCCTGGTTTTCCTATTCAAAAGCAGCAATTCCAGGTCATGGGAAAGAAATTCGCATCCTTTGATGTGTACAAATTCCGTGGCGAGAAATTGCGCGAAAAATTAGAATCGTACTTTTCGCAAGGAAACATCAACTCCATTATTTACAGCAACCCCAATAACCCAACATGGGTTTGTCTGACCGAAGAAGAACTTAAGATAATTGGCGAACTGGCCACAAAATATGACACACTGGTAATTGAAGACCTTGCTTATTTCGGCATGGATTTCCGCAAAGATTTCTCGACACCGGGAAGGCCACCATTCCAACCTTCGGTTGCCCATTACACAAACAACTGGGTGATGTTGATTTCCAGCTCAAAAGTTTTCAGTTATGCCGGACAGCGTATGGCCGTGATGGTTATTAGTGATGCTATGTACAGCCGCAGTTATCCCAGCCTGAAACAACGGTTTGGCGTCGATAAATTCGGCACCTGTATAGTTTACCGATTGTTGTACTCGCTAAGCTCGGGAGCTTCGCACTCGGCACAATGTGCCCTGGCAGCTATGTTCAGGGCCGCCAACGAAGGGAAATTCAACTTCGTAGCCGGAGTGAAAGAATATGGTGAAAGGGCCAAAATTATGAAAAAACTATTCACCAAATACGGGTTTCACATCATCTACGATAAAGATATGGACGAACCCCTTGCTGATGGTTTCTACTTTACCCTTGAATATCCCGGCATGAAAGGTGGCGAGTTAATAGAAAAGCTACTTTATTACGGTATCAGCGCTATTTCGCTTAATTCAACGGGCAGCGAGTATGTTGACGGTCTTCGCGCCTGCGTTTCGCAAGTTCGCATGCCACTTATGCCGATTTTGGAAGAGCGTTTGAAAGCCTTTCAGGCGGATTATCCGGTGAAATAAACGGGCAACATGATATTTTTCATTCGACAATCGACAAATAATTAATACTTTTGTACATCAAAATAAAAATCACGAAATTATGGCAAAAATTCGAGGAGCTGTTGTCGTTGAAAAGGAACTCTGTAAAGGCTGCAACCTGTGCGTGGTTTCTTGTCCGACAAAAACTCTTGCGTTGGCAAGAGAGGTTAACGGCAAAGGATACAACTTTGCGTACATGGAAAAACCCGATGCCTGTATTGGCTGTGCCAACTGTGGGTTGGTCTGTCCCGACAGTGTAATAACGGTTTACAAAGTAAAGATGCAGGATGCATAATTCAAACAAATTACAAAACGCTCAAATATTTCATTCATAATGGGAGAATTACGATTAATGAAAGGAAATGAGGTTATTGCCGAAGCCGCCATCCGCTGTGGATGCGACGGATATTTCGGTTACCCCATTACCCCCCAGTCCGAGATTATGGAGACCTTAATGGCCCGTAAACCCTGGGAAGAAACAGGAATGGTTGTAGTCCAGGCCGAAAGTGAAGTTGCCGCTATTAACATGGTTTATGGTGGTGCCGGATGTGGCAAAAAGGTAATGACATCATCATCGAGCCCTGGTATAAGCCTGAAACAGGAAGGTTTAACCTACATTGCAGGTGCCGAACTCCCCTGTGTTGTTGTAAACGTTGTCCGTGGAGGTCCGGGCCTTGGAACCATTCAACCAGCGCAATCGGATTATTTTCAAACAGTTAAAGGAGGTGGCCATGGCGATTACAAACTCATTGCCCTGGCTCCAAACTCGGTACAGGAAATGAACGATTTTGTTGACCTTGGATTTGAACTTGCCTTCAAATACCGCAACCCAGTGATGATCCTCTCTGATGGGATAATCGGACAAATGATGGAAAAAGTCGAACTTAGCGATTTTAAACCCCGCATGACTGACGATTTTGTTGCTCAAAATTACGGAACGTGGGCATCCTGTGGAAAAACAAAAGACAGGAACCGCAATGTAGTAACGTCTTTGGAGCTCGAATCGTCGCGTCAGGAAGTCTTTAACCATAAACTTCAGGCAAAATATGCCACAATACAGGAGAAAGAAGTACGGATTGAAACGTATAAAGCCGAAGATGCAGAATATCTAATTGTTGCCTACGGTTCAAGTTCGCGTATTTCGAAAAAAGCCGTTGAAATAGCCCGTGCAAAAGGTATTAAAGTTGGTTTGTTGCGGCCCATAACCCTTTTCCCGTTCCCGGTAAAAGAACTTCAGGGTTTTGCTAAAAAAATCAAAGGCATCCTGACCGTGGAAATGAGTGCAGGGCAAATGATTGAAGATGTTAAACTTGCCGTAAACTGTTCAATTCCTGTCGAACATTTCGGACGGTACGGAGGAATGATTCCCTCGCCCGACGAAGTTGTGGCAGCCCTTGAACAAAAAATTATTGGAGGCTAATACAATGGATGTGAAAGATATTATCAAACCGGAAAATCTGGTTTTCAAGAAATCGTCGGTCATGACCGACAACGTAATGAGCTACTGTCCGGGCTGTACCCACGGTGTAGTCCATAAAGTGGTTGCCGAAGTAATTGAGGAAATGGGGATTCAGGATAAAACCATTGGTGTTTCTCCGGTTGGCTGTTCTGTATTGGCCTACAACTACCTGGACATTGATTGGCAACAAGCTGCCCACGGTCGTGCACCAGCGTTGGCTACAGCTATTAACCGTTTATACCCCGAGAAATACGTTTTCACGTATCAGGGAGATGGAGACCTTGCATCCATAGGCTGCGCCGAGATAATCCATGCCTGTAACCGTGGCGAAAACATTGTGGTTATTTTTATCAACAACGCCATTTACGGAATGACGGGAGGACAAATGGCCCCCACAACCCTTGAAGGCATGAAAACTTCAACTTCTCCATTTGGTCGTGACATAAAAATAGCTGGTCATCCACTGAAAATTACCGAGATGATTGCACAGTTGCATGGAACCTGTTTGGTAACCCGCGAATCAGCAGAATCGGCCCCGGCAGTGCGCAAATTAAAGAAAGCAATGCGTAAGGCGTTTGAGAATACAGGAAAGAAAAAAGGCACCTCGTTTATTGAAGTGGTTGCCACCTGTAATTCGGGCTGGAAACTGTCGCCCGTTGATTCGAACGAATGGATGAAAGAACACATGTTCCCGTTCTATCCGCTTGGAACCCTGAAAGATGAATAGTAAATTGACCGAAAACCTTAAAAATTAGAAACAATGAAGGAAGAAATCATTATAGCCGGTTTCGGTGGACAAGGAGTCCTTTCGCTGGGAAAAATCCTGGCCTATTCGGGCATCATGCAAAACCAGGAAGTTACCTGGATGCCCTCGTATGGTCCTGAAATGCGCGGTGGAACAGCCAACGTAACCGTTATCCTGAGCGACGACCAAATAAGTTCGCCCATTGTAAACACCTATGACTCAGCCATAATTCTTAACCAACAGTCGTTAGATAAATTCGAGGCATCGGTAAAAAAAGGAGGCACGCTGATTTTTGACCCCAACGGAATTACCCGTCCTCCCAAACGTACCGATATTAACATCTTCAAGATTGAAGGTACCGAGGAGGCCGCAAAAATGGGTAACGCTAAAACATTCAACATGATAATTATGGGTGCATTCCTAAAAGTAAAACCCATTGTAAAGATAGAGAATGTGAAAAAAGGGTTGGAAAAATCCATTCCCCCCCGTTATCACAACCTTATACCGTTGAACATTGAAGCCATTGAGCGCGGTATGAGTGCCGTTCAGGAAATACATAAAGCTTAACCTTATAGCAACAACGTGAGAAAGCCGCTTCCGGAATGGGGGCGGCTTTTTTTCTTAGGGCAACAGAAAAATTGATGCTCTTCCTCCTGGTTCTGCAATGGATATTTCCAAAAATGAAACACTGAGTCCACTCCGAAAAGTAAAAAACGCTAGAATTGTCACATTGAACGTAGTCAAAATGTGCAGTATTTCAAGATATTCATTCTTCGAATCCGCTCAGAATGACCTTTAAAATGACTTTTCGGAGTGAACTCAACACTTTTTTTTCTACTCTGCTTTAAAACATGTTATCTATTAGTTTCATTTGTCAGATTCAAATTAAACTTGAGTATTTTTGCCCCATTGAAAAACGAGACAAAAAATCAGAATAATGAGATATTTTCTGCCATTTGCAATTGTGTTGACAATGTCAATGATAGCCGTATTGAATGTAAAAGCTCAAAACCAAAGGGCAGACAGTCTTGACAAAGTCATGCAAAAATACAAATACGATGACACAACTAAAGTGCGGTTGTTGAACGAACTTGGTTATGCTGTTTATTTGATTGATAAAAAAAGAACACAGGAACTGGCACAACAATCTTTGGAGCTTTCCGGGAAACTGAACTATGCTAAAGGAAAAGCCGAGGCTCTGTGGCTTGACGCAATTACCTATCCACAATCGAATCCAATGCTGGCTAAAGCCAAATTCGAGGAAGCACTAAAAATTGCCTCCGAAATAAACGATCAGGAAGCAATAATCAAATACACTATTGCAGTAGGAACCATTTACGGGGTTACGAAAAAAGACTCGGTTGCCATAGAGTATTAAAAAAAGCCATAACTTTGGCTCAGAGCACAGGAATTAGCAAAGATATGGGGCCGTGCTTTGTAAACCGGGCTCAATCTTTTAATCGTTTAGGAAGAATTGATGAGGCCATAAAAGATTACACAGAAGCCTTACACTGGCTCACAAAAGCAAACGACAAACAAAGAGCCGCCACGGTTTACAATAATCTTGGTGCTATTTACACCACACAGGGCAATTATCCTTTAGCCCTTGAAAACATGCATAACGCCCTGCGGATCAGAGAGGAGCTGAATGAGAAGCAAGGCGTTTCAACAACACCGGGAACCATTGGGAGTATTTATAACGCCAGGAAAGATTTTCAAAAAGCGTTGGAATATAACTTTCGTTCCTTAAAAATAGCCGAGGAGATTGATGCAAAGCACAATGTTGCAGCCTGTTTATTAAATATAGGAACTTTGTACTTGCAATTAAAAGACACCATGGCTTTCGAACATCTCGAAAAAGCATTGAAAATCAGTCAGGAGTTGAAAATTATTCCTCTGCAAGTTGGCGTGTTAACCAATTTGGGTGCCTACTATTTGGAAAAAAATGACCATGCAGAAGCACTCAAATACTTAATGAAAGCATTGCAAATAGCGGAAACAGCGCAAAATCTCCTTCCTCAGAGCCGGATTAATTTCCACATTGCTAAAATTTATTATCAACAAGAGAAAATGCAACTTGCTTTGAAATATGCCAATCGCAGCCTAACCTTGGCCAATAAATTACAACAAATTGAAGTACAAAATGATGTAAATAGAATACTATCAAAAATCTACGCTTCACAGCACGATTACAAAAACGCATACAAATACCATGTTGAATACAAAGCACTGAATGACAGTATTTTTAAAGAAGAAAACACGAAAAGCATCATTGAAAAAGAGTTCACCTATAAATTTGATAAAGAGAAGCAGGCTTTGGAGCTTGAGCAGCAGAAAAAGGATATTGTGAGGCAGGCCGAGAAGAAGAGGCAGACTTTGATTATTGTTGCACAGTTGGCCGGCTTCCTTCTGATATCAGTTTTTGCGGGATTTGTATACCGTTCCTATAAAGCTAAACACCGTACAAACCTTATTCTGATCAAATAAAAAGCCGAAATTCAGGAATTGAACGAAGAATATCTGGCCCTGAACGAGGAGCTGATGCAATCGAACGAACAGTTGTTCAATGCCAAAAGTGTTATTGAAGAACGGGAAAACCTGCTGACACAGATTACCGACAACGTTCCGGAATTTATTTCGCTGATAAACAACGATTTTGAATACGAATTTGCCAATAACGGCTATGCCCGGGCATTCAGGAGTGACAAGGAGGAAATTCGGGGGCAAAAAGTAAATAACATTCTTGATAAAGAAACCTACGACAAGGCTTTTCCTTTTTTTAGTACGGTCGTTGGAAGGAGAAAGCGTATCGTTCGAAAACTCGCTACAATATCGCGATGGACAAGAACGCATTATCCACACAAACTATAGACCTTACTCCTTCCGCGATGGCATTAAAGGTGTGCTGGTTTGCAGCTCGGACATTACCGAACGGAAAAAGACTGAACGGATTTTACGTGAAATGGAAGAAGAAAAAAAGCGGTTGATGGAGCTTGAAATGGAACGGATAAACCAGGAACTGGAGACGAACCAAAAATCGATGACCGCGGCAACCCTCAAGTTGATTCAAAATTCGGAACGTGATACCCAGTCCATTGAACAGTTAGAGGAGATTGAAAAAAACACGAACCCAGTGGAAAAAACGGCCATCAACAATCTTATTGCCAATTATAAACGCGCATCGTACAATTCGAACTGAGAGGAATTCGAAATTCTGTTCGAAAAAGTCCACAACTCGTTTTACGAGAATCAGAGCGCCCGTTACCCCGACTTAACCGCCAACGAACGCAAAATGTGTGCATTCCTGAAACTGAACATGAGCAACAAAGACATAGCCCAAATTACATTCCAGTCAGACGATGCGCTGAAAAAAGCGCGCCTACGATTGCGACAAAAATTAGGAATTGACAGGGAAACGAATCTGGTGGCATTTATGCAGGGAATTTGAAAAGAAGCTAGGGTATTAGACAATAGGTTTTTAGGAAGGTGAATACGGAATCCTTGATTTTCGGATTTTGTAGAAACATTAATTTGTAGAGAGGCAACATCATGCGTCTCTACCTTTGTTTATCAAGGGACTATGGCGAAAAGCAAACCCACGTATATACAAAAAAACGGAATGGATTCCGTAAAATGTGTATTTTCAGCCGGAGTTCGCCAGAACCCCTTTGAGAGTTCATAGAATGAGACCGTTGCAAAAGCATCTCGAGTAACTATTTTTCTCGTTCTAAAGATTA
>JBBISE010000139.1:0-9746 GCA_037441445.1 Salinivirgaceae bacterium | reverse complement strand
TAAAGTCGGGAAATCTTAAACTTTACACCCAACAACGTGGTGAAACTTTACAAATTAGGCAATAATGCTGTTCGTTGCGGGATCCCATGCGCTCATTCCGTAGTCGTTGCCATTCAGCGTATTGTCTTGACCGTGAAAGAAACGGATGTCAGTCTGTGTTGTGCCGGAAAGGTTGGTAATGGTCCATTTGTAGCGGACGTAGGCGGTTCCGCTTACGTAAGAAACATCTTGAGTTAAACGAACTACGCCAGCGTTTTCCCAGATAGATTGAATGTGGTTTGCCGTAATGGCCGTCTGGCTTACCAATGTAAGGGTTGAACCGTTCGAATAATAACTTCCAGCACAGGTGTAATTTGTTCCGTTGATACGGAGCAAAGAAGCCTTACTGGCGGTACCAAAAATCTGCTTTTGCCATGCGCTGTTTACATAACGATAAATCTGAAGGTTGGTATTGTCGTGTATCTCGGTTTTTAATGTACCTGCAATGGCGTCTCCACCAATGGTTAGGAAAGCCCGGCTGCCTTGTGTAAGGTCAATTTTTCCTTTGTCTTCAACGGTTTGCGCCCATGCGCTGCCCCAATTCACCATACAGGCGGTTAGGAGCATACTGTAAACCATAAGTTTAAATTGTCTCATAATTTGTTTGTTAAGTTGTTTTCGTAAATTTCCAATGTTCAAAATCCAATTGCTTGTTTTTGTCATTGAATCAAAATCCTTTTCCGGTTTGAGGACGTCTGCTAGCTAATCTGTCTTCACAAAAGGATAAGAGAGTTGAACCTGATTGACACAAAAAAGTCGTTTGGACTACGTGGACAAAACTATATCCCAAGCCGGGTTTTGATGCTAAACATGGGGGGGACAAAAAGTGGACATTTTAAAAATAAATCCATTATTGTTTAAATTACAACAACATAGAAAAACCATTAAAGGGACATGGGGTTGTTGGACATGTTATAGTGGTGGCGTGTTTTCCCAAAATGAAACAAAAAGCGATGGCAGCCATATAGGCTTGTTAACATATTGTTTGCAAACAGAGGACTGTGTAGGAGGGATTATGACAGGATAAACTAAAAAAAGAGATTTTTTGGGTTTTAGATTTTGGTAATTCTGCCACGGAATTTGTGCTGGAAGATTTTGAATTTTGGGGTTGGAAAACGTTTTTTTCTGTAGTTTGGGTAGTTTTTACATTCGTTGATGACGGGGAATAAAATTCTGAGAACGTTCAAGATCGGAACTACGGAATTCTCACATCAAAATATTCGAGATATTTGGATTGTAATCGCAAATAAAACGGTATTATTGCGATTACAGTCCAAAATTATCATGACTTTTTGTTGCCACAGGTTCAATAGCCACACATAACGAAAAAAGGACACAGAGTTTATTACTATTGGTATCTCTATTATTTGAGAAACGTGAAGTAAGAATCCTCGTTTTCGACAGCATTATTTTTGGGAAAAGTGTTTTTTCTGTATAATTCCATTATCTTTGTTTTTGAATAATGTAATTTCATACAAATGATATATATATATATTGTTGTAAAATAGCATGTTCGATATTTTTCCACTACCAAAACGGCTCAACTATGGATTATCTTACCTACCAAAAAAGATTGGTTCTCCTTCTGGAGTATATTGAAAAAGAAAAAAATCGATCCCCGCAGCACGCAGCGGATAACTTCGATTGTAGCGAAAAAACCATCCGAAATATGATAAATGCCTTGCGCGAGCAGGGATACGATATTGACTACTGCAAGAAAACTAAAAAATATTTCTTAAAAAACGGTTGACGGAAACGTTTTTTCCGTGTGAAAGTTTTTCTTTGCACTGTAATTTGAAAGGAGGTGTACAAAAATATGACCCAAAACCGGCTATTTTAAATGTTTAGAACGTTTGAAATACGGGCACTCACAACCCCCGAAAACTGTTGTGCCACTGTTTGGAAAGGCCAAACAAAAACCTCACCCTGCACATTGACCGGAAATCAGAAACAGGATGAGGCAGTTCAACGAATGTTAAACAGTACAAAATTAAGAAAAAATGAAAAACTACAAAATCGATTTTATTGAAATGCCCGATTCATTGAACGCTAATGAAATGATAATGCTCAAAGGCGGAGCAGAAAATGGTAAATGTTTTATCTATTGTGATGAAAAATGCAAAACAAAATGCGGTTGTAAAAAACCGAAAGATTCGGGAGGCACTGGTTATAGCGATCCCACTCCACAAAATCCTTCACAAAAATAGAAACGTATAAATTGTATTACTATGAGCTTGCGAATTGAATTTATAGAAAACCCCGAAAAGCTTTCTCCAATTGAAATGAGGGATATAGCAGGAGGAAGTGACTGTAGTCCTAGATGTTTTATAAAGTGCAAAGACAAATGTCGCGAAAAATGCGGATGTTATATTGGGTCTAAGGATTCAGGTTATAGCACTCCGAGTGAAAATCCCAGCAACTACATTCAGCATCAAAAATCTATTCACTCTTAAATAAAGAAACAGAACCTTCATCAAACTGGAGTAGGTTCTGTTTGCATTCTTTAACAATACTATTTAACAAAGAAAAGAAAGAAACTTCATAACTCTAAGCATTGAAACAATCAGAGAACCTCAAAACAGTTACCAAGGTTTATAGAGCCTTTTCCAAAAAGATATTTTCTGGCTTTTTGGGAGAGAGCGAGAAATCAAAGAGTGTTACATACAATAATTTGTACCGATGAATAAACTAAGTAAATACAATCATATATTCACAAGCACAAGAGGAGAATATTTGATTTACAACGGTCTAACAAACTCATTCGCGAAATTAAATCAAGAGTTGCATGATTTGTTAAAAAAAGCAGCAAAAAATCCTAACCATCTCTTGGGATTGGACAAGGATTCTATAACTGCCCTAAAAAGTGCTAACATTTTAGTTGACGATTATACCGAAGCAGACCAAATTTACACTAAAAGGGCTATTTGGAACGCACACGCCTATAATAGCCATACCCTCAACCTGACCATCGCCCCAACGAGCAATTGCAATTTCCGTTGTTCCTACTGTTATGAAAATGGCATTGAAAATAAAGCAATGACAATTGAAACTGTGGATAAACTTGTATCTTTTATTAAAAGCTATACAAAAGTTGATGGAGTACACATAACATGGTATGGAGGCGAACCTTTATTGGCTGTTAATACAATAAAACAAATACAACTGAAACTAAAAGAAGAAAAAGTAAAAATTTTGTCGCAAGATATGATTACAAATGGCTATTTACTCAACAGCCATAACAGAGCATTCATAATTAAAAGCGATATCAAATTCTTACAAATTACCCTCGACGGCGATGAGCAAATTCACAACCAACGTCGGCCACACGTAAATCCATTGGTGAATACTTGGAATGTAATCACCCAAAACATAGCTGATTTTTTAAAGGAAGAGCATGATGTTCGCATTTCAATCCGCTGCAATATTGACAAAACAAACGTTGACCGGTATATTCAATTGAACAACAAATTGAATGAATTATTTAAGAATGATAAGAGAGTTACAATATACCCCGGTATTATTACCGGAGAAAGCAACCCTTGCCAAAACAATTGTTCAATTATGAACAACAACGATGTTGCCGACTTTTACTTAGAAATAGCAGAGAAATTAGGCGATAACGTTTATTTTTCCTTTGAGTCAACAACTTGTGGTTCAGGGCAGATAAATACATTTGTTGTAGGTACAGAAGGTGAACTTTACAAATGTTGGAACGATTTAGGAAGAAACGAAAGAATTGTTGGCTATATTGATGAGCGAAAATATGATGTAAACCCATGGCTAACCCGATACATGGCAGGACCGACTATGTTTGATGACGAAAAATGCAAGCACTGTACCCTTTTTTTTCAGTGCAATGGAGGTTGTCCTTGGAAAAGATTAGAAAACAAGTACCACAATAAAAGTTACGAACTTTGCTCTATTCAGAAAGAACGCATGAACGATTTTCTTCAGGCGCATTTTTTACAAAAAACGAAACAAAAGGCATTATGAAGAGCGCATTTCTATTAAAAATCCTTTTATCATTACTAAATGTAATGTTTCTGACAACAACACAAGCCCAAGTAATCACGGGTTGCGTTTATGATGAAAACCAAAACCCCGTCGATTTATTAAATATTGTTTACTTGAATATCAGTGACTCTACGTTTATTGATGGAGTATTTTCAATAGAACACTGTTTTGTTTCAACCGCTCCACACAAAGAGCCATTTATCCTACAAATAACGCGTTTGGGGTTTCTGCCTGTCTTTTTTAGATTTGACACACTAACAATCGACACATTGCATTTGAAAGAAATTCGGATGGTAACAGATACGAACGTTTTACAAGAAGTTAATATTGTTGCCACAAAACCATTAGTGGAAATGAAAATGGGTGGGTTAACTGTAAATCTTGCCGGCACAAAACTTGAAAATATGCAAACCATGCAAGATGTAATGAAGTTTGCCCCAAGCATTGTAGTTTCTGATGATGGCAACATTACGGTTGTTGGTAAAGGAAGTCCATTAATACTCGTCGATGGAAAAGAGTTTTATGGTGGAAATCCACTACATTTCATTAGTCCAAAAGATGTTTATTCGATAGAAATTGTAAAAAACCCAGGTGCACAATACGCATCCAATGTTTATTCGGTTGTTAATATTATTACAAAGAAAAAAACAGATCCTGGTTGGGGTGGTTGGGTTTATAGTAGAATTCTTCAAAGCAAAAACACGTCAAATAATTTTCAATTTGCACTCAATCAACGAACCAGCAAATTTAGCAACATGCTTTTGTGTCGATATCACCACAAACGGGCTGAAGTAATTGAAGATGTACGCACAACAATTATTGAAAACAGTAACACTGATTTCGAGAATGTAACATCAATGAACACCTATAATAACACGCCTTCACTCGAAATAAATTATAATGCAGGCTATACTCCAACAAAAAAACAGACTGTTGGGTTGCGATACGTAGGCAATTTTAGCCAAACCACAGGTAATGGTTCGCTTAATTCGACATTTGGCGAGTTTTCCATGATTGGGGGTAATAGTATTAACAATCAGAGGAGTAGTCATAGTATGCATGCCCATTATGTCTATATCCCCGATAGCGTAAGCAAACTGATGTTTATTGCTGATTACAGCATGGCAGATAACAGTTCTCACTCAGAAAACAGAGAACAATTTGACCATGCAACCATCCTGAAACAATTTGGTAACCAAATTAAATACGATATTGCGTCGATAAAAACAGACTACTCTACGACCTTTGGTACCGATTTTCTCAACTTTTCGATTGGGGGTCGATACGCAGCAACCGAAAATAATAACCAAGGGTGGTTCAGTCAAAATGAAATTGAAATACCACATTTGAATCAAACCAATGTACTTACCGAGAATTTGGCGAACGGATACATTCAACTATCGAAAAAATTTGGCAGGTTGTCAGTTCAGATTGGTCTGCAAACGGAATTAAATTGCTGGCAATTAGCACAAAACGGCACTTTGGCAATTGATTCAACTCTTGTACAAAGTTTTCCTTCATCGGTTTTACTTTTTTCTCCCACAGAGGATATTGACTTTCGATTGGGATACAGTCGCCGTATTGCCAGACCAGGGTTTCAAACAACAGCCCGATCGCTGATGTATTTAAATGATTTTCTATATCGAGAATCGAATCCCTTTCTAAAGCCGACAATAATGGATGTTTTTGGCCTTGAAATTACTGCAGGAGACGATATTTATTTAAATGTAGAATTGGTAAACCACAAAGATTATATGGCTTTGGGTCTTTACGATTCCTCTAACGTTGTAATAATAAGGGAAAATAACATAAATGCCACACAATTCCAAACTGATTTTAACATAGGAAAGAAAAATAAGCTGTTTGCAACAAATCTTTCTTGTTACGTTACTAAATTTTTCTTTGAATATTCTTTTCAGGGCAAGAATATTGAAAGTGATTGGGGATATCTTTTTACACTAAACAATCGTTTTTTTCTTAAAAAAGAGTTAGAACTTTCGTTTTCTGCATCATACGAAGACATTGGTAAGCAGGGTTATTACGAAACCCACAAAAACTATTGGGTAGAATTTGGTGTCACTAAGTTTTTCCTGAACAAAGATTTATCACTTTCTTTTCTTGTAAGAAATTTCAATACCGAGCAATATACGGGTCAATTTAATAAAGTTGTTTTCGACAATATCATTAAAGATGAAAGTCCTTATTTTAGATTTGCTGTATTTTATAAATTTAATCGGATAAAAAATAACGCAAACATAGATATTTCTTCACAAAACGAAGAACGGAGCAGGATGTAATAATAATTCCAAAATTCTCAACGAATGGAAACGAATAGATACAAAATTGATTTTATCGAAGAACCTGAAAGGATAGAAAAACACGCCCTTGATAACTACAGGGGTGGGCAGGCTTGCTTCATTTATTGTAAATCAAGATGCAACAACAAAAAGGGATTCCCCAAAAAAGAAAGTGGAAAAAGCACAAATTCCAAAACCCCCAATTGTATAAACAAATTTTATCTCTATTACAGGGAAGGAAGTGATCTTTGTGTAATATTCAGAAACAAATAAAAAGCATTCTTGAAAAAAAGTGATAGACTGTTAAATATACTAATGCATAAATATTTTATCAATCAGCATGATGCCATGGACTGTGGTGCGGCGTGTTTGGCGATGGTGGCCAAGTACTATGGTAAAGAATATCCTTTACCATGGTTGCGTAACCAAACCTATTTATCGAAAGAAGGAGTGAGTTTGTTGGGAATAAGTGATGCTGCAGAAAAAATTGGCTTCAAAACTTTAGGTGGCCGTTTTACACTCCAAAAATTAGCCAAAGAGGCTCCACTGCCATGCATTTTGCATTGGAATCAAGAACATTTTGTGGTGCTTTACAAAATAGGCAAAGATAAAGTACATATTGCTGACCCTGCACAAGGCTTAACAGCATACTCCGTTGACGAGTTTAACAACCACTGGCTAAGCACCAATACCAAAGGCGAAGATAAAGGTGTAGCACTACTTTTAGAACCAACCCCTAAATTTTACGACACAAATCCACCAAAAAACATAACCACCGGAATCCCTTTTCTATTAAAATACCTTATTCGCTACAAACGCTACTTTTTTCAATTGTCGTTGGGCTTGTTACTGGGTAGTGCTATTCAACTGGCATTTCCTTTTCTGACACAGGCTTTAGTTGACGTTGGAATCCAAAACAAAGACATCGGGTTTGTTTACCTCATATTGTTTGCACAATTAGCGTTGTTTGCCGGAAAGCTCTCTATTGAACTCATTAGACGCTGGATTTTGTTGCACATCAGCACACGCATAAACCTGTCGTTGCTGTCCGATTTTTTCATTAAACTCATGCGTTTGCCAATGTCGTGGTTCGATGCCAAACAAGTAGGCGACATTACCCAACGAGTTGAAGACCACCAACGAATCGAAAGTTTTTTAACCGTCCAAAGCCTTTCAACTCTTTTGTCACTGTTTACTTTCGTTGTTTTTGGCTCGGTTTTGTTTTACTATTCTATATTTATTTTCCTTGTATTTTTAGCAGGAAGTAGTTTATATGTATTTTGGATTTTGCTTTTTCTAAAACGTCGCGAAAAACTAGATTACCAATATTTTAGTCAAAACTCCGAAGCTGACAGCAAAACATTTCAACTGATTACCGGAATGCAGGAAATAAAACTGCAAAACTGCGAAAAACAAAAACGGTGGGACTGGGAAGACACTCAAGCCGAACTTTTTCAGACCAATATTAAATCGCTGGCTTTAGAACAATACCAACAAGTAGGAAATTTTTTTATTGGTGAGGCTAAAGATATTCTAATAACCATTATTGCAGCAACATCGGTTATTCAGGGAGATATGACATTGGGTATGATGCTTGCCGTGCAGTACATTATTGGTCAATTGAACAGCCCTGTGGAGCAAACCATACATCTTATTCACTCATGGCAGGATATGCGAATTAGTTTAGAACGCATTAACGAAGTACACGACCAACCTAACGAAGATGAGGAGCGCAGTTTTATTCCCTCTTTTTCTGAATCCAATTTACAATTGCACAACCTGTGGTTCAGTTATGACGGATCGCCTTACAATTATGCGTTAAAAAACGTAACCATCGAAATTCCTTATGGCAAAACAACAGCAATTGTTGGCGAAAGTGGCAGTGGGAAAACTACGCTGATAAAGTTGTTGTTGCAATACTATTCGCCCACAAAAGGAGAAATTTTCTGGGGAGAACATAATTTGGCTATAATCAATCCCGTTTGGTGGCGAAATCAATGCGGAAGTGTAATGCAAGATGGTTTTATTTTCTCCGACACCATTGCTTCCAACATTGCCATTTCGGAGGAAATGCCCGATTTAGTGCGCTTAGCGAACGCTGCTGAGTTGGCAAATTTGTCAGAAACAATTAGTAAAATGCCTCTAAAATATAACACTAAAATTGGGATGGAAGGCAACGGTCTTAGCCGTGGGCAGATACAACGAATATTAATTGCCCGTGCTATTTATAAAAACCCTCATTTTTTGTTTTTCGATGAAGCAACTAATGCCTTGGATGCGAATAATGAGCGAAGGATTGTTGAAAACTTAAATAATGTTTTCACAAACAAAACTATGGTTGTGGTCGCTCACCGATTAAGCACCGTAAAAAATGCTCATAAAATTATAGTTCTCGATAACGGCGAAGTCATTGAACAAGGCACTCACAGTGAGTTAACCCAAAAGCGAGGTAAATATTACGAATTAGTGAAAAACCAATTAGAGTTGGGCGAATAATTTCTTCAAATCATGTACAAATATGGCTGACCCAAAAATCGAACTACGCAGTAGAAAGGCTCGCTCCATTGTCGGGAAAATGCCTCCCCGCATAATCATGAATGGTTCAGGTGTTTTGTTCCTTGTCTTTATCTTTTTATTTCTCATGGTCATAATGTTCCCTTATAGGAAAACATTTGAAGCAAAAGCTGTAATACAATTAACCGATAGCGTACCAAATTATCTTGTTTATATCCCGGTTAATCGAATTTCCGAACTTCAATTACCACAAAAGGTTGTTCTTTCTACTCCTGACGGATTAACCAATTGGGAAGCAAACCTTTTTCGAGTTTCAGACACAATTACTATATTTGAGAGGCACGCCGTACGTATTGTTTTTGCCAACCCTGTTGTGAATATTTCCGGAAACGGTTTACACATAGTACTCAATCCGTCCTACGATACCCTTAACGTACACATAACAAGTAGGTTACAAACGATGTTTGAACGAATATTGAGCAAATAATTCCTTGAAAACTTACTAATAAAGCATTCATGAATCCAAGACCCCTATTCCTATTCAGCCTGCTTTTTTTAACATCCTGTGTTATCAACCCAACCTTTCACAATCAGTATAAAAACAATTTTATACCCTTTCCTGATGAAAAAACGACAGATTCAATACAAGCAAACAAGTACCATGAAATAAAAACGGAGAAGCTTAATGAAATCATCACAAAGAACAAAACAACGGCTGTTTTTTTGAGTAACGTTACTTGCCCAAGTCCGGGAAACAAAATGAGAATATCGGCTTATGAAAAAATAGTACAGGAGGTGGGAAATGTAACTCCTCTCTATGTTTTCTCAGGGTATCCGCCCGAGCAACCCCATCTTAGATCAAAAGGGTTTTATCCATATATT